>CAIYCP010000608.1 GCA_903924715.1 uncultured beta proteobacterium | reverse complement strand
TTTGGTTTGTATGGCAAACCTACCACGATCAATAACACTGAAACCTTTGCAGCCGTGCCCTGGATCATTCGCAATAGCGGGCCTGCGTATCTAGAGATCGGCAAGCCTAACAATGGTGGCACAAAATTGTTTTCGATTACCGGCGACGTCGAGCGTCCTGGTAATTATGAAATTCCCTTAGGCACGCCATTTTCAAAGTTGTTAGAGCTGGCGGGCGGTATGCGTGGCGGTTCGACGCTTAAGGCTGTGATCCCAGGTGGGTCAAGCGCACCGGTGATCCCAGGCAGCATCATGATGGACACCACCATGGATTACGACGCGATCGCCAAGGCGGGTTCGATGTTGGGTTCGGGTGCGGTGATTGTGATGAACGATACGCGTTGCATGGTGAAGTCGTTGTTACGTTTATCGTATTTTTATTTTGAAGAAAGCTGCGGACAGTGCACGCCGTGCCGTGAAGGCACAGGTTGGCTCTACCGTATGGTGAACCGCATCGAGCATGGCCAGGGTCGTCCTGAAGATCTCGATTTACTGGATTCGGTTGCAGGTAACATCATGGGGCGCACGATCTGCGCACTGGGTGATGCGGCGGCGATGCCCGTGCGTGGTTTCTTGAAACATTATCGCGACGAATTTGCGTACCACATTGAGCATAAGCGCTGTGTGGTGGCCCCCTATCTTTAAGGTTTGGACAAAGTTATGGTTGAGTTAACCATCGACGGCAAGAAAGTCGAAGTGCAAGAAGGTAGCATGGTGATGCATGCCGCCCATAAGCTTGGCGTGTACGTGCCGCACTTTTGCTATCACAAGAAATTGACCGTGGCTGCGAATTGCCGGATGTGTCTGGTTGAGGTTGAAAAAGCACCTAAGGCGATGCCTGCATGTGCGACCCCAGTCACCAATGGCATGGTCGTGCACACGTGCTCAGAGCGTGCTGTCGCTGCGCAAAAGAGTGTGATGGAGTTTTTGCTGATTAATCATCCGCTTGATTGCCCGATCTGCGATCAAGGCGGCGAGTGTCAGTTGCAAGACGTGGCCGTGGGGTATGGCGATTCAAGCTCGCGCTACCAAGAAGAAAAGCGCGTGGTGTTTCATAAAGATCTAGGTTCTTTGGTTTCTGCCGAAGAAATGTCGCGCTGCATTCATTGCACGCGTTGTGTTCGTTTTGGTCAAGAGATCGCCGGGGTGATGGAACTTGGCATGATCGGCCGTGGTGAACATTCTGAGATCACGACCTTCGTGGGTCGCTCAGTCGAATCTGAATTGTCAGGCAACATGATTGACTTGTGCCCGGTCGGCGCACTGACGTCAAAACCTTTCCGCTATCAGGCCCGTACCTGGGAGCTCGCCCGTCGTCGCTCGGTTTCCCCACACGATAGTTTGGGTGCCAATCTAGTCGTGCAAGTCAAGGGTGATCAAGTTATTCGTGTGGTGCCTTTCGAAAACGAAGCGCTTAACGAGTGCTGGATCAGCGATCGTGATCGTTTCTCTTATGAGGGCTTGAATGAAGATCGCCTGACGACGCCCATGGTGAAGGGTACAGATGGTCAATGGCGCGAGGCCTCATGGTCGGATGCGTTGCAAGCGGTTGCACACGCGTTAATGCAAGTACGAGACTCTGCGGGTGCTGCACAAATTGGCGCCCTGGCCAGTGAATATGCAACGCTTGAAGAAATGGCCTTATTGGCACGTGTGACGCGCGGCTTGGGTTCTGAGAATATTGATTTTCGTTTGCGTCAAACCGATACAAGTTTTGACGCAGCGCTGACGGGTGCGCCTTGGCTGGGTATGAACATCGACGCGCTTGATACGCTTGATCGCGTATTGGTGGTCGGTTCGTTCTTGCGTAAAGACCATCCGCTGATGGCGCAACGCTTGCGTCAGGCCGTCAAGCGTGGCACGCAGGTATCTTCGATTGACGTTGCTGCCGATGACCCGCTTTTTAAACTGACCTCACGCGCGACAGTGTTGCCGAGTGCTTTAGCGGATACGCTTGCCAAAGTGGCTGTGGCCTTAGCCAACGCGAAATCCAGTGAAATCCCCGCCGTATTGTCAGCCGTTCAGTCTGATACAGAGGCCGAACGTATTGCAGAAAGTTTAGCCTCAGGCGAACGTGTTGCTGTGTTGCTCGGTAGCGCTGCAGTCAATGCGCCTGATGCTTCGCGCATTGCCGCACTCGCGCAATTGATTGCACAGATGGCTGCGGGTCAGTTAGGGTTTTTGACTGCGGGTGCGAATACCGTGGGTGGCTATCTTGCTGGCGCTGTCCCTTCAAAGGGCGGCAAAGCAGCAGCTGCGATGCTTGCTGAGCCTTTAAAAGCCTATATCGTTTTGCACGCAGAGCCCTTGGTTGACACCGACCAGGGCATTCAAGCTCTCAATGCGTTGAAGGCGGCGCAGTTCGCTGTGGCGCTAACACCCTATGCAACGGGCGCGCGTGATTGGGCGCACGTGATGTTGCCTGTTTCTCCCTTCACCGAAACCTCGGGTACGTTTGTGAACGCGCAAGGCTTGCCGCAAAGTTTTAAAGGAACGGTCGCGCCGCGCGGTCAAACACGTCCGGGCTGGAAAGTGTTGCGTGTACTTGGCAACGTGCTTCATTTAGCCGGTTTTGATGACGAGTCTTCTGAATCTGTTCGTGATGCGGTCTTGTCGGGCGGTGTCACACAGCGCTTGTCGAATCAGTTGCAAGGCGCCATCAGTGCGTCGCGCGCAAACGCCGCTGCAGGTGCGCTTGAGCGCGTGACCGATGTGCCGATCTTTCGTACGGATGCCATGGTGCGTCGTGCCCCGGCGTTGCAAGAAGCTGCGGCCTCGCGTTCGCCGGTGGCGCGCATGCATGCCAGCACGCTGGCAAAGCTCGGCGTGTCACAGGGTGCTCAAGTCCGGATTAAAGCGGCAGCTGGCGAGATTGTTTTGGCGGCAGAACTCGACAACACCCTCGCGGTTGATGCTGTGCGCATCGCGGCGGGTTTTGAACAGACTGCAGCCCTTGGCAGTGCCTTTGGTCAACTCAGCGTGGAGCGTGCCTGATGCAGTGGCTAAACGTTCTTGAAACCTTTGGGGTCGACTTGCTTGGCCCAACCGTTTGGCTGGTGGTCTGGACGCTGGTCAAGATTTTGGTGATCGCTGTGCCGATTATTTTGTGCGTGGCCTACCTGACGTACTGGGAACGCAAGATGATTGGCTTTATGCACATTCGTCTTGGTCCGAACCGTGTGGGTTTCAAAGGGCTCTTGCAACCATTTGCTGACGTCTTTAAGTTGCTGACGAAAGAAGTGATTGTGCCAAGCCAGGCGAATAAGATTTTGTTTATCTTGGCACCTGTCGTCACATTGATGCCGGCTTTGGCAGCTTGGGCCGTGGTGCCCTTTGGGCCTGA
>CAIYCP010000607.1 GCA_903924715.1 uncultured beta proteobacterium | reverse complement strand
GGCTTTTGCAGAGGTGACATCCTGCCCTTTTGATAAACCCCACACCCAAGCCGCCAGCAACCGAATTTGCTCTGGGCTCAAGGTCTGTTCTTGCGCAGGCATCCGATTATTTCGACCATTCAAAACCCCCTGAACAATCGCAGCCTCAGAACTACCGTAAATCCAGACATCGTCGGTCAGATTTGGAGCCCCCAGGGCTTTATTTCCTTTACCCTCAGGGCCGTGGCAAGCGGCGCAGGTGTTCATAAATTCTTTTTTGCCACGTACGATGCGGATCTGGTCATGCGCCAAGCCAGAGAGTGACCGTACATATTGTGCGATATCTCCAGCCGTCGCCCCATCAATCACGGCGCCCAGGGGTGGCATCATCCCATTGCGTCCCTTTGTGATCGTAGCGAGCAACACTTCAGGTTGCCGCCCATAAATCGAGTCGCCTTCAAATAAATTTGGAAAGCTCACGCTACCTCTAGCATCCGAGCCATGACATTGCGCACAGTTGTTCATGAATAGACGTTCGCCAATTAAATGCGCTTCAGCATCCGCTGCGATCGCGGGGATATCCAGCTTGGCAAAGCGCGCATAAATTGGTTTCACAGCTGCGTCTTGCGTAGCCTGATCTTGGCGCACCTCGAGTGCACTGCTGTAGCCCAGACTGCCTTGAAAAGCGCCTAAGCCCGGATAAAGCACTAAATATCCCAAACCAAATAGACACATGATGACGTACATCATGGTCCACCAGCGAGGCACCGGGTTATTCATTTCACGTAAATCCCCATCCCAAACATGCCCTGTGTCCTGAACCTTTCCGGAGGTTGGCTTAAGCCATTTGCGTTGTGAAAAAATGAGCCATAGACACCAGGCAATTCCGGCCAGCACCACGGTGGCAACGTAATACCCCCAAAATCCACTGATAAAGTCGCTCATGACTGTCCACCTTCGTGTTGGTGCGGCTGTGTTTCATCAGGCAATGCGAAGGGCAACATCGCCGCTTCGTGATTTGCCTGTTTACGCCCGCTTGAAAACGCCCACCACGCGATTGAAAAAAAAGTCAGCATGGCTAAAACTGTTGATAGCGCATTGAGATAAGCGACCATTATTTGCCCCCCGAGATGGCCTGCTGTGCCTGTAACGCTTTACGCGCACCCGCGCCAAGCCCTTGTAAGTAGGCAATCAACGCGTCTTCTTCGGTTTTATCTTTGAGTGCTGCAGGTGCGGCACTAATCTGAGCCTCTGTGTAAGGCACCCCGAGCAGTCGTAACGCACGCATTCGATCACCAATATCATCACTTCGGACTATCGTCGCGGCAAGCCAAGGGTAGCCTGGCATATTTGACTCAGGGACCACGGCACGTGGATTGCGCAGATGAATGCGATGCCAATCGTCTGAGTAGCGCTCGCCGATGCGTGCGAGATCAGGACCGGTGCGTTTTGAGCCCCATAAAAATGGATGATCAAACACTGACTCCCCTGCTACAGAATAGGGGCCATAGCGCTGCACCTCTGCACGTAACATTCTGATTTGCTGAGAATGACAGCCCACACAGCCTTCGCGAATGTATAGGTCGCGCCCCATCAAACGCACGGCATCGTAAGGCTCAACACCTGCAGAAGGTTTAGTCGTTGAATGCTGAAAAAACAGCGGAACGATTTGCACTAAACCGGCAAACATCACCACCAAGATACTGCAGATAATCATCAAACCAATATTTTTTTCAAGCGTAGCGTGCGAAAAAAAACTTGTTTTTTCTTGTGCCATGATGTGCTCCTCAGGCCTGTGCCAAGATGGGTGTTTGAGTACTTGACTCAGTCGCGCCAGGTACGACTGGGTTCACCGCTGTCTGCCCAACAACAGTCTTAAATACGTTGTAGGCCATCAGAAGCATCCCACTCAAGTAAAGCAAACCACCCAGGAGTCGAATGAAATAGAACGGTGCAGTCGATTTGACGGATTCGACAAAACTGTAGGTGAGCGATCCATCCAATTCAGTCGCACGCCACATCAAACCTTGCATCACTCCTGCAATCCACATGGCGGCGATATACAACACCACACCAATCGTTGCGATCCAGAAATGCACTTCAATGAGTTTGACGCTATACATTTTTTCGCGACCCCAGAGTCGAGGGATCAAGTAATACAACATGCCAAACGTAATCATGGCAACCCAGCCTAGCGCGCCCGAATGCACATGCCCGACTGTCCAGTCGGTGTAATGCGACAACGCATTGACGGTGCGAATCGACATCATCGAACCTTCAAAGGTTGACATGCCGTAGAACGAGAGCGAAACCACCATGAACTTCAAGATTGGATCGGTGCGCAATTTATACCAAGCACCCGAAAGCGTCATGATGCCGTTAATCATTCCACCCCATGAGGGCGCCAGCAAGATCAGCGAAAACACCATACCCAGAGATTGAGTCCAATCCGGTAACGACGTGTAAAGAAGATGATGGGGCCCCGCCCACATATACGTGAAGGCCAAGGCCCAAAAATGTACGATCGATAAACGATAGGAATAAATCGGACGTTCGGCCTGCTTGGGTACGAAGTAATACATCATCCCCAAAAAGCTCGTTGTTAAGAAAAAGCCTACTGCGTTATGGCCGTACCACCACTGCACCATGGCATCTTGAACGCCTGCGTAGGCAGAGTAAGACTTCCAGATCGATACGGGTATTTCAATATTGTTGACGATATGCAAAATCGCGATGGTCAGGATGTATGAGCCAAAGAACCAGTTTGCGACGTAAATATGCTTAACTTTTCGTTTGACGATTGTGCCAAAGAACACGATCGCATATGCAACCCAAACGAGCGTGATTAAGATATCGATTGGCCACTCGAGCTCGGCATATTCTTTACTGGTGGTGATCCCTAACGGCAAGGTGATCGCCGCTGCCACAATCACAAGTTGCCAACCCCAAAACGTAAAAGCCGCTAACTTTGCGCAAAACAGTCGTGCCTGACAGGTGCGCTGCACGACGTAGTAGGAGGAAGCGAACAGCGCACTGCCCCCGAAGGCAAAGATCACCGCATTGGTATGCAGGGGTCGCAGGCGTCCGTAGGTCAGCCAGGGAATGTCAAAATTTAACTGCGGCCACATGAGCTGTGCGGCGATGATGACGCCCACTAGCATGCCCACTACGCCCCACACGACGGTCATGATGGCAAATTGTCGAACAACGCCGTAATTAAAAATTTCTGTTTTAACTGCCGTGGTACTGGTCATGATTGGCGCCTCGTGTCTCATGAATCGTGATGATGACATCATGCCTAATGCGGCAAATGTCAGCTTTGATCTGGATCAACTGATCGAGTGATCATGCGATCGTCGTCGTACAAAATTGAACGTCCTGCCTGCTCGGCATCGTCATACTGCCCAGAAAAGACTGCCCACCAGAGCACGGCGCCAATGCATGCAACGATGGCCAGTGACAAGGGCAACAGTAAGTAAAGGATTTCCATCGAAGCTTTTGTTAAGTCTGAAGATGATTGGGCAACGCTGCGATGTGCCCCCGTCGACTAAAAGGCATGCTTCTTGAACGCGATAAGCGCCAAGCATTGAGCAGTACGGCTGCCGAAGAAAACAGCATCGACAACGCAGCCAGCCAAGGCGTTACCCAACCTAAGGCCGCAAGCGGCATGGTGAGCACATGCCAAGCCAAAGCGCCATACAGGTTTTGACGTGTCATACGCGTCGTGCGCGCAAGCAAGGCATCACGCTCTAAGAGCGATAGAGGTTCGCCCACGGCGAGATTGAGCTGAAGTGCGGCCAACGAAACAGGTGCCGCTAAAGACAAGGCACAAGGGCAGCTCATCACAAGCAGCGAGACTAAAACAGACCACGCTTGCGCAGGCGCGATGACCCACCAGCTGATCGCGATCACACAGGCCGCAACCAACTGAACAGACACGAATAGCGTCGCGACACGATTCGCCTGAGTTAGCAAAGAAGAACTAAAGCTCGCAAGTGTGCTGTGATCGTTTGTGCTTAGATTCGCTAAACGCGCCCGCTGTTCGATGTAACGTGCTGTCAACAAAAATGCGACGAACATAGTGATTGAATCAAAGTACACCTCGCCCGAGCCCCTAAAAGTGGCAATCACACTCGGAACAAAGGCGACAAACAGACTGATCGCGACTGGAATATCCATGGTGATACGACGCCCGCAGACGGCTTGAGCGCTGCCACGCCAGATCGGCCATGCCGAATACAGCACCACCGGGATCGTGAGCGTCAGGCTGGCCCAGTTCATCAAAAAAATGGCCCAATCCAGCACTTCAAGGCTCTCTTGACCGCCCGCCTCGTGCCGAAGATAGCCGGGCAAGGCGAACATCATCACCTGCATCATGGCAAGCCAAGCTAAACCGAGGCGCACCAAAGCTCGACGCTTGGTCGCAAGCGACTCTGGCGCAACAGGTACCTCGGCGAATTGGGGGCTGAAACTAGATCTCGGCATCATGCCTAAATCTTAATTTCTAGCAAATGGTGGCGTATTGATCTAGATCAAATGCCGACAAAAGAGGGACAGTCAACGTGCGACAGTGCGCACCCTGCAGCGCGGCGTTACGTGGTTTTTTCGAGAATCACGGGCCAGGCTCGACGTAAGTAATACAGCATCGACCAGACTGTCAAAATAGCAGCGACTACGATCAACACCTGGCCGACGCGCGCAACTGGAATCCCCCAGAGGTTAGCGTGATAGAGCAAGCAAGGGATTGCAATCATCTGAGCCGCAGTCTTGAACTTGCCAAGCCAATGCACCGCAACACTGGCGCTCGCTCCGAGTTGAGCCATCCACTCGCGTAAGGCCGAAATCGTAATTTCGCGACCAATAATAATCAGCGCAATCATGACATCCACCCGATCAAGATTGAGCAACGCGAGTAAGGCGGCAGAGACCATCAGCTTGTCGGCGACTGGATCTAAAAAAGCACCAAAGGCTGAGGTTTGATTCCAGCGCCTGGCCAACCAACCGTCGAACCAGTCGGTTAAGGCGGCCAGGATAAAGGCAGCGGCCGCCCAGGCATCGCGAACCGGCAAGGACATCCAGGCATCAGGCAAATAAAACAGCCCGATCACCAAAGGAATCATGGCAATACGTAACCAGGTCAGCAGAATAGGTAGATTAAGAGGCATGGCAATATGCTAACCCACTTAAGGGTGACAACTAGGTTTCAACGCAAGGCAAAATACAGGCGCTCAGCCAACTCGGGGGAAATCCCCTCAACCGAAGTCAGATCCTCGATACTGGCGTTGGCCACCCCACTAAAGCCACCAAAACGCGCCAATAAACGCTGCCTGCGCTTAGCCCCAATTCCATCAATATCTTCGAGTCTCGACACATTGCGGGTTTTTGCCCGCTTCGCCCGCATGCCCGTAATCGCAAAACGGTGCGCTTCGTCACGAATCTGCGCAATCAGCATCAGCGCCGCCGACTCTTGCCCAAGCGCCTGCGAGGCTCGACCATCGGCAAAAATTAAGGTTTCGAGACCGACCTTACGATGATCCCCTTTGGCCACACCAACTAAAACACCGATGTCCAAACCCAGCTCAACGAAGACCTGTCGCGCAATTTCGACCTGACCTTTGCCACCGTCAATCAGCACCAAGCCAGGCATCACCGCCTCACCATCGGCCACCTTACCAAAGCGGCGCGTCAGCACCTGTCGCATCGCCGCATAGTCATCGCCCGGGGTAATCCCGGCAATGTTGTAGCGACGATAGAGCGAAGGCTGCATGGCGTGATGCGCAAAGACCACGCACGAGGCCTGCGTGGCCTCGCCCGCAGTGTGACTGATATCGAAGCACTCAATATGCAAGGCCTCAAGTACGACTGGATCAGTATCAAGCTCAAGCGCTTCAGCCAGCGCAAGGGTTCGCGCACTGCGCGCACCGGTTTCTGACAAGGCGTTTGCTAAGGCCATCTCAGCATTGCGTGTTGCCTGCTCAAGCCAGGCCCGCCTCACCCCCTGCGGACGACTGATAAAACGCGACTTGCTGCTACGTGATTCAGCAAGCAGATCGATCAATTCAGCGTCTGGTAAAGCATGTGAGCCCACCACTGCCGCCGGCAACGGGTGATCCAAGTAATGTTGGGCAATAAAAACTTCAAGCACTTGTGCCGCAGAGTCGCCATCGGTGTGCGTGGGAAAAAATGCACGATCCCCCAAATGCCGGCCACCGCGAACCATCGCTAGATTCACGCAAACTCGCCCACCTGCAGACGCGACCACAATGATATCGGTGTCACTTTGATCGGCATCTTCCATGGTTTGCTGATGCAAGACTTTGGCAAGCGCCCCCATTTGGTCGCGTAGTAACGCCGCCTGCTCAAACTCTAGCGCCTGCGAGGCCAAGAGCATGCGCGCCTCGAGGTCTCCCATAATCTGTTGAGTTTCGCCATTTAAAAAACGTGCGGCACGGTCAGCGTCTTGCGCATAGGCCTCAGAAGAAATCTCATCGACGCAGGGTGCTGAGCAACACCCAATTTGATGCAGCAAGCAGGGACGCGAGCGGTTCGAATACACCGAATCTTCACACGTTCGTAACCGAAACACTTTCTGCAAAATCTGTATGGTTTCGCGAACCGCCCACGCACTGGGATAGGGCCCGAAGAACTGCCCTTTTTTTTGTGTCGAACCACGATAGTAGGCAATGCGTGGCGCAGCATGGGCAGACAACATCAGATAGGGGTACGACTTATCGTCGCGAAACAAAATGTTGTAGCGCGGTCGCAAACTTTTAATCAGATTGTTTTCGAGGATGAGTGCTTCAGCCTCTGACCGCGTAACTGTCACCTCGATGTTGGTGACCCGGGCCACCATATGCCCGATCCGAGGGCTCGAGGGCGTCTTTTGAAAATAAGAAGCCACGCGCTTTTTTAAATCGCGCGCCTTGCCCACATAAAGAACTTCGCCAGCAACATCAATGTGGCGATACACGCCAGGCAAATGCGGCAGCCGCGCCAAAAACTCTTTGATGTCAAAGGCGGAAGTCTCAGGTTCGCTCATTGAGTTCACGAACCGATTCAAGAGCGCGTCGGTAAGCCGATTGCTTGAGCAATGACTGCCAATCAGGTGCCGTTGTCGTGGGCATCAAACGCGCGATACGCGACACAGACGCCGGAGCAGAACGATGCGACAGCCGAAGCAATAAATCATCGGCAAGATCCGGACGATTACACACTAACGCCATATCGCATCCCGCCTTGAGCGCAGCCTTGGCGCGTGCAAGAATGTCGCCCGCAACGCTCGCCCCTTCCATGGTGAGGTCATCTGAAAACACAACGCCGTCGTACTGAAGCTTTGCGCGCAAGATATCTTTAATCCATTTTTCAGAAAACCCGGCTGGATTCTTGTCGACCTTAGAATAAATCACGTGCGCCGGCATCACAGACGAGATGACTTGATCGCCAAGCCATTGATAGGGTGCGGCGTCTTCTTCAAGGATCCGCTTCAACGAACGATGGTCGCGCGGAATCGCGAGATGAGAGTCTGCAGAAACTGCACCATGCCCCGGAAAATGTTTTCCGCACGCTGCCATACCGGCGAAGCTGAGGCCCTGTGCCAGGGCACGTGCCAACATTGCAACGACGCGCGGATCGCGATGAAAGGCACGATCACCAATCACAGAACTGACGCCGTAATCGAGGTCAAGAACAGGGGTAAAACTCAAGTCGACGTCGCACGCCCGCAGCTCTGCGCCCAATACGTAGCCCACATCCGAGGCCATACGCATCGCCTGCAACGGGGCTTGCATCCAGTACTCACCTAGGCTGCGCATAGTGGGCAAACGCGTAAAACCGTCAGAACGAAAACGCTGAACACGTCCACCTTCGTGATCGACAGCAATCAGTAAACGGGGCGTACGCAGTTGATGAATACTGCGTGTCAAGGCCACCAGCTGAGCACAATTTTCGAAGTTACGCGCAAATAAAATCACACCACCCACCAAAGGATGCTGCAGTCTCTTTTTTTCGCTTGCTGTGAGTACGTGGCCTGCCACGTCTACCATTAAAGGACCACGTTCTAGCGTTGGCGTTTTTTGGGAATTATTCAAAATAGCTCTCGTCAGTTCGAAGGACAGGATGGGCTGCTAGGTGGCAAAGCTTCAACAACCACATAAGCTGCACCGTATTCGGATTCGTCAGTGAGCGACACGTGCGCTGCACCAAAACGTTCGGCGTACCACTCAGCCAATGGTGACGCTAATACGATCTTCGGCCGGCCGCCCGGCGCGTTCAAGGTCTGCATGCGACTCCACCACATTGGCATACGCATACCCAAACCAATCGCTTTTGAAAACGCTTCTTTGGCTGCGAAGCGCGTCGCTAAATAACGCACGCCGCGGGCACGATCGCGTGCCGCCCGTGCATGAAAAACACGTAACTCATCCACACCTAAAATTTTTTCGGGGAACCGCTCGGGATGGCGCTGCCAGGCTTGGTCGATTCGATCCATTTTGACCAGGTCAGTTCCGATACCGGCAATGGCGTTCACAAGCAGCGACCTTTTTAGTTTTTGTGCGTTTGCAGTAATACGCCGCGCTGCGCATTAAGCCGAGCCGTAATCATCGCAGCTTTCATGTTGCGGATGGTGTTTACCCAGCCATCAAAAATCGCCTGCGCCACAATTGCATGGCCAATGTTCAACTCGGCAATCCCTTCAAGTGCCGCGATCGCAGCCACGTTTGCAAAATGCAGCCCATGCCCAGCATTGACCCGCAAGCCCAAACCCACGGCCACGCGAATCGCTTGTTCGAGTCGCTTGATTTCGTGCGCAATCACGGCCTCAGAAGTTGCCTCTGCATAAGCACCCGTATGCAATTCGATGACGCTGGCCCCGGTATCGGCAGCAGCACGAATTTGCGTGGCATCAGGATCAATAAAAAGCGAGACTCGAATCCCGCTACCTTGCAACTGTTTCACTGCAGTACCGACCACCTCGAAGGCACCCGCCACATCCAGACCACCTTCAGTCGTTAACTCAGCGCGTTTTTCAGGCACTAAACAGACGTCTTGCGGGACCACCTGACAGGCAATCTTCAGCATCTCTGGTGTGATTGCGCATTCTAGGTTCATCCGCGTTCGCAATTTTGGACGCAATGCAAAAACATCTGCGTCTTGAATGTGGCGTCGGTCTTCGCGCAAGTGCAAGGTAATGAGATCGGCACCCGCTTCTTCGGCCAACAAGGCCGCCGCGATCGGATCGGGATAAGTCGTATGGCGTTGCTGACGAAGCGTCGCGACGTGGTCAATATTGATACCGAGATCGATCATAGTGAGGCTACTTGTTGAGTATTTAGGACAAAATCGTCTGCCCGAAGATTCGGCTCAGTCCGGACATTATCGCTTACAAATGTTGCTTGCCGCTAATGACTATTTGACGATAACAACCGCAGTCTTCATGAGTGCGTCAGAAAGACTTAACCCTTGCAGCTTAGCAGCCACCAGGTTCACTTGCGTCTGCGCGACAGACAGCACTTCAGGCGTAATCGTGCCCGGCTTAGTGCCTCGTAAGATCCTGACAACCTGGCGGCCCGCAGCGGCCCCGATTTCGCGCTCTGCAATCACGAGCGCCGCCGAGGCGCCAAGCCTGAGGCTTGCCGTGTCTGACGCCAACAGCACGATCTTGGCATCGTTGGCCACTTTTACCAGTCCCGCGTAAGAAGCCTGCGTATTTGAATCCCAAAAAGTATGCAGGACATCCACTTTGCCCAGTAGGCTACGCGCTGCTGCCGGCACATCGATGGCACGTGGGGCCGCGACCTCGACCATCAACATCCCCGCCTTGCTGACGAGCTCTTGAAACTCTCGAATGACGGCCACCGAGGCGGCATCCGACGGGTTATAGACCACCCCTACCCGTCGAGCTTGCGGCACGACTTGACGGATCAACGCCACTCGGCGCGCCATCGGCAACAGATCAGACACACCCGTCACAGTCGTCCCAGAGGCCGCCCAGCTTGGCACCAGTTCTGCTTTCACCGGGTCGGTTACGCCGGCAAAAACGATTGGTATTTGCTTGGTGTGTTGGATAAAGCTCTGCGCAGCAGGTATTGAAAGTGCAACTAAAACATCGGGGCGTGAAGCAGCCATACTCTGTGTGCGCTGCGCAAGCGATTGCTCATCAGTCGCGACCACTTCTGTCACAAACTTAAACTGACGCCCCTCAACAAAACCACCCACCTTCAAGGCGTCACGCAGGCCCTCTTGCATCGCCTGCGTACGGGGCTCACGATCAGTGGCCAACACCATCACCGATTTGGTTTGCGCCCAAGCGCTTCCCGCGCCCAACAGCACAAGGACACATAGCCAAACTGAAGCGCGTACCCGATCAATCATTGAACAAACCTTTCATGCGAATCTTAAATCACTAACATTGAGTTTTGAGCGCGCCCTAGCATTGAACGTGCCCATTTTTTTGCGGGTAGGCCATAGAGCAATTCAACGTCTTCGGCGCGCGATAGTAACCGTTCGATCGAGATCTCAAGCTTTGGCCCTTTAAATGCCAAAACAATTTGATTGCCTGCGTCAATTTGAGGCAACAGCAGCAACCTGCCGTCAAAGGCCTGGCTCAGGTTACGAATGTTGCGCTCAAAACTCGCATGTGCACCAAATAAATTAACGGTTAACACCCCCACGTCAGTGAGCACTGCGCGGCAATTTTGATAAAACGCCACCGAATCCCGAACAGGCCCCCGCGCCTGACCATCATAAATATCGACCATCAGGACTGAACAACTTGCCCGCTGCTCGGGTTCGGCCACCCAGGTCCCGGCATCACAATGTTCAATCGTCATTCGAGCAGGTCTAGGCAACTTAAAATAGAACTCACACGCTGCAGTCACAAGAGGATTCCATTCAACCACCCGCAAGGGATAGGTAGTATGTTTTAGGCAAAATCTGGCCAACGAGCCCGCCCCCAAGCCCAACAAACCCAAAGCCTGACCGCGCGGTGGACTCAGAAAAAGCAACCAAGCCATCATTTGGGCCGTGTACTCGAGCACCAGCTCGACGGGCTGAGCCACCCACATCGCGCCTTGCACCCACTCAGTGCCAAAATGCAGGTAACGGACGCCGGCCGCCTCTGATACTGTGGGAATTTCATGCTTGCGTGACGCCATGCGTTCTCCAAGGGCTTGTTTTAAAAAGACCTTTTAACTAGATCTGGGCGTCAGAATAGCATTGCCGCTTTGCTAAAAACACCTATTCACTGTAGAATCGTGGGCTGAACTCAGGATGCGTGGTGGGTTGGAAGATGTAGTCTGCTTTGGCAGACCACCCCACAGGCGACCCGAACAACCTTAAAGGATTCAAAATGAAAGACGGCATTCACCCAAAATATCAAGACGTGGCCTTTGTTGACCTGCAAACTGGCAACAAGTTCGTGACGCGTTCAACGCTCACCAGCCGCGAAACCATCGAAATCGATGGCAAGACCATGCCTTTATTCAAATGCGACGTCACTTCTGAATCACATCCTTTTTACACTGGCGCCCAAACGCGTCTGGTTGAAACCGGTCGTGTCGAGAAATTCCGTGCGCGTTTTGCTCGCACTTCGGGTACCAAAAAGGCTTCTGCTTAATTTGATCTTCAACGATCATTTTGCGTAAACCGGGGCAGCCTTTGGCTGCCTTTTTTTTGTCAGAACGACCTTGCAGGGTATATTTCGACCGTGTCACCCAAGCACCCCGCCACCCCCGCACGCATGACCGCAATCGCCACGGTTAAATTACCGCGGCTATTGTTGTTTGCCTTGGCCTTCGGGTACATCGTGGCCGGTTTGCTCGGGCGTGATCCCTGGAAGACGGATGATGTCGTGGGTTTGGCGACCATGCTCTCAGCCTTGCGTGGCGAAGGTGGTTGGCTGACTACCCACATCGGCTCGCTTGCCTTAGCGCAAGACGGTCCGTTAGCGATGTGGTTTGGTGGCGCGCTGATTTCCGTCTTTGGCTCACTCGTCGGTGACGTCATTGCCTCAAGGCTTGCGAACTTAGTCTGGTTTGCAGTGACCTTAAGCTCGTTATGGTACGGCACTTATTTACTCGGTCGACGCACCGAAGCCCAGCCGCTCGCGCTACCCTTTGGTGGCGAACCCTCAGTCAAAGACTACGGAAGACTGCTTGCGGATGCCGCAATGCTGCTCATGCTGGCGACCATCGGAATCTTGGCGCGCTTGCACGAAACCTCAATCGTTCCGGCCCATATCGCCTGCCACGCCCTCGCCTTTTTTGCCTTAGCCCGCATGTTAGACAAGCCACTAATGGGCGCAGGGCTGCTCGCCTTCGCGATCTCCGGTGCCTTTTTAAGTCGCGCTTGGCCCGGCCTCTTACCTGTTTTGTTTGCCGTGCTATTTGCCCTGCACCCGCGCAGCGGCTTATGGTCTAAGCGTCACCATGTATTGACGGCGCTGATACTTGCTGGCGCAGTGATCGCCACGTGGTGGACATTGGCCACGCGTGCAGATCCTGACTGGATCGAAGCGTGGCGTCACTGGAATACGACACGTCTTGGTCTGCCAGAGTTCGAGGTTGCGATGCGTCCGCTGCGCGACTTGCCATGGTTTCTTTGGCCGATCTGGCCTTTGGCGATGCTTGCACTTTGGCAATGGCGCCGCTGGATCACTGCCCCGCATATCTGGCTGCCCGTCGCATTTGTATTGGGTGTCCTGCTGACGCTACCCATACTGCAAGAACCGGGGGAGCCTGAATACGTTTTGTTCGTCATGCCGCTTGCTGCGCTCGCTGCCTTTGCTTTACCCACAATGCGGCGCGGTGTGATCAATACGCTAGACTGGTTTGCCCTCATGTGCTTCTCAGTTACGATCGCGTGCGTCTGGATCGGCTGGTTTGCGCTGCACTTCAATCTTCCAAAACAAATCTCACTCAATATCGCCCGCCAAACCGTTGGCTACGAGCCGCGCCTATTATGGTGGCCCGTCATTGCAGCCGCAGTCGTCACGCTTTGCTGGATCGCACTTGTGATCTGGCGTCTACGCTTTAGGCCAACCGTGCTTTGGCGCGGGTCAATGCTTTGCGCGGCGGGCCTCACTCTCACCTGGCTTTTGCTGGTCTTGCTATGGCTACCAGCACTTGACTATGTGCGCAGCTATCGCCCCATGTCCGCACAGGTCAAACAAGCACTCGCCCAAGTGGCTACGCAAGCAGGTCAACCCACTTGCCTGCGTGCCCAAGGCTTATCGCTTGGGCCACGGGCCTCGCTGTATGCGTTTGAGGGCATCACCTTTACCTATGATTCGCGCTGCCCCTTTGTCTTACAGCAAACCACGCTTCAACAACTTGAAGAAGGCTCAACGGGCTATAGCGATGTCGCTAAAGTGTTGTGGCAAGGATCACGCGGCGCCGATCGCTACGATCGTTATCGCTTACTGCGAATCCCTAATCAATGACGGCTTTAAGTTTGACGACCCAGTCCTTTAAGGTCACCTTACTGGCAATCCTGAAGCAGTCCTGGCCGGTGTTGATCAGTTCATGGGCAGGCATCGCTTTTGGCGTACTTGATACGGCCATGACTGGCCATGCCAGCCCAGTCGATCTTGCAACAATGGCGCTTTCAATCGCCATCTATATCTCAGTGTTTGTTGGCTTGATGGGGGTAATGAATGCTTTGATCCCCATTCAGGCACAACTCTTTGGCGCGGGTGATCTCAAACAAGTCGGGCAGTTCTGGGGCCAAGGCGTCTGGGTGTCGC
>CAIYCP010000606.1 GCA_903924715.1 uncultured beta proteobacterium | reverse complement strand
GTGATATGCTGCGCGCCGCAGTCAAGGCGGGCACCCCCTTGGGGATCGAAGCAAAAAAAATCATGGATAGCGGCGGCCTGGTTTCAGACGAACTGATTATCGGGCTCGTAAAAGATCGTCTTGCTCAACCCGACTGTGGGAAGGGTTACCTCTTTGACGGCTTTCCTCGCACCATTCCGCAAGCCGATGCACTCAAACATGCCAAGGTTGCACTGGATTTTGTCATCGAGATTTCAGTACCTGAAGAGGACATCATCGAACGCATGAGTGGGCGTCGCGTACACCCCGCAAGCGGGCGCAGCTATCACCTTAAATTTAATCCTCCAAAAGTCGCAGAATGCGATGATCTCACTGGTGAACCCCTGGTTCAGCGCGATGACGATAAAGAAGAAACCGTCCGCCATCGCCTCACGGTGTATCGCAATCAAACACGCCCCCTCGTTGAGTACTACTCCTCGTGGGCCACTGCAGACGCACAGGCACCCCGTTACCGCATGGTGCATGGACTTGGGTCAGTGCAAGAAATCCAAGCACGCATTTTTGCAGCGCTCAAATAATTTTTAGCGCTACGGCTTGCTGTATCGCCAAACTTATTCACCTGAAAACAAATCCATGGATATTGCAAATAAAGTTTTTATCGTCACCGGTGGTGCCTCTGGCTTGGGTGCCGGCACCGCAAAAATGTTGGTCGAACACGGCGCTCGCTTGGTGCTTGCCGACGTTCAAGATGAAGCGGGCCAAGCCCTTGCTCACGAACTCGGCCAACACTACACCCATTGTGATGTGACGCAGGATCAGGATGCACGGGCTGCGGTTGCTGCGGCGCTCTCCCTGGGCAAGCTGTTTGGCCTGATCAATTGCGCAGGGATTGCTCCGGCTGCGCGCACGGTCGGAAAACAAGGCGCTCATCCGCTCGATATGTTTCAAAAAGTGATCAGTATCAACCTGATTGGTAGCTTCAACATGATTCGCGTGGCCGCTGAAGCGATGGGCAAAAATGACCCCGAGCCGACAGGCGAGCGCGGCGTACTCATCAACACCGCTTCGGTCGCGGCCTACGATGGTCAAATCGGTCAAGTGGCCTACGCGGCCTCGAAGGCCGGCGTTGTCGGCATGACGTTACCCATCGCACGCGACCTCGCCCCCCAAGGCATTCGCTGCGTCACCATCGCTCCCGGAATTTTTGGTACCCCCATGATGTTTGGTATGCCTCAAGCCGTGCAAGACTCTTTGGCGGCCAGCATCCCGTTTCCCTCCAGATTGGGTCGCCCTGAAGACTATGCCAAACTCGTCCATCAAATCGTCACAAACGACATGCTCAACGGTGAAACAATTCGCCTGGACGGCGCGATTCGCATGCCACCAAAATGAGTTTGCTCAAGGCCGCTGCCACCGTCAGTAGCCTGACCCTGTTATCGCGCATCACAGGTTTGGTGCGCGATGTCATGATTGCCCGTGCTTTTGGGGCAAGCGCACTCACCGATGCCTTCTGGGTTGCATTCAGAATTCCGAATCTACTCAGGCGCTTATTTGCCGAAGGCGCTTTTGCGCAGGCCTTTGTCCCGATTCTGGGCGAAGCCCGAAATCAGCACGAACCAGAAATCATCAAACAGTTACTCGATCGGGTCGCCCGCAGCTTGTTTATCGTGCTGTGCATTGTGACCTTGCTTGGTATCTTGGGCGCCCCGCTCGTGGTGATGGCCATGGCCAGTGGCTTGACCGAGGCCTCTCGCGCCGCTGACTTTGAGGCTGCGGTCTGGATGACACGCCTCATGTTTCCCTACATCATCTGCATGTCACTGGTCGCGTTTGCCTCGGGTGTCTTAAACACCTGGCGACACTTCGCTGTACCGGCCATCACGCCCGCTTTACTCAATTTATCCATGGTGGGTGCGAGTCTTTTTTTATCAGACTTCTTTAGCCGACCAATTTACGCACTCGCCGCTGGAGTCATGCTAGGCGGACTTGCCCAGTTCGGGGTGCAGTGGTGGGTGCTTGCGCGTTTAAGTCTGCGCCCTCGACTCATCGGCCCGATCGGTCCGGCGGTCACCGACCCAATGGTGCGTCGGATCATGCGTCAGATGTTGCCCGCTACGCTAGGGGTCTCGGTGGCTCAGATCTCACTGCTGATCAACACGAACATCGCAACCTGGCTGGCCGCGGGCAGCGTCACCTGGCTTTCGTTCGCCGATCGTCTCATGGAGTTTCCGACCGCCCTAGTTGGAGTGGCGCTGGGCACCGTCTTGCTGCCCAGCCTCTCGCGCGCCCACGCCCAACAGGCGACCGAACGCTATAGCGCCCTGCTTGACTGGGGCTTGCGGCTGATGCTTCTGCTTGGGCTGCCCGCCGCGCTGTGCATGGTGATGATGGCCGATGCCCTGGTGGCGACCCTGTTTCACTACGGCGCCTTCACGGCAACCGATGTTCGGCATACTCAACTGGCCGTCATGGCCTATTCGGTTGGTCTGGTCGGGCTTTTGAGCATCAAGATTCTGGCCCCTGGTTTTTATGCCAAACAGGACATTCGAACTCCGGTCAAAATCGCAATCGCCGTACTCGTTGGCACACAACTGCTCAATGTCATACTCGTCCCCTGGCTCGCACACGCAGGTCTGGCTTTGGCGATTAGTCTGGGCGCCTGCCTGAACGCACTCGCCCTGCTCATTGGGTTACGGCGCAAAAGAATTTATCAACCAGCCGCTGGCTGGGGCCGCTTCGCGTTGCAACAGGCAGCGGCACTCGCCGTGATGGCCATCCCCCTTTGGTGGGCTGGGCATGGCATCGATTGGCTAGGTCTACAAGGCAGCCCGTTTTGGCGTATTGGGACCCTGTCCCTGGTCTTGATGGTGGCCGGGACCCTATATTTGGCTGCGCTGGCCGCGACCGGGCTGCGCCCAAGCCACTTCAGACGGGCGCCTTCTGAAAATACGGTTGGCAAAACAGGGGGTTAGTGCTAGAATGACAGGCTTTACTGCATTATTAGCGTCTAACTCGGTAACTGGGCGCGATAAGCAAACCTAATTTCGTACCAAAGCAACTTTCACTTTTCAAAGAAATTTAGAACATGGCCAACACCGCCCAAGCCCGCAAACGTGCACGCCAATCGGTTGCGCTGAACAAGCATAATTCAAGCCTGCGTTCAATGCTGCGCACTGCGATTAAACGCGTACGCACCGCAATTGAATCTGGCGACAAATCAGCCGCCGCTGACGTCTTGCAAAAAGCAACTAGCGTGATCGATCGCGTGGCAGATAAAAACATCATCCACAAAAATAAAGCAGCGCGTCATAAAAGCCGTTTGTCTGCTGCAGTGAAGTCGCTGGCTTAAACTCTTTGGCAGGTTGTTCGTTGTTCGAACAACACCGCATCTTGAGTTTGACACCATAAGCAGCCCCTTCAGGGCTGCTTTGCTTTTTGACCTCGCCTTTACTCAAACCTCAAACGCTTGCTCTCGCGAAT
>CAIYCP010000605.1 GCA_903924715.1 uncultured beta proteobacterium | reverse complement strand
TTATTTAAAAAATTTGCAGGTATCGATGTCTTTGACATCGAGATCAATGAACAAGACCCCGACAAGCTCGTTGAAATTATTGCGGGACTTGAGCCGACCTTTGGTGGGATCAACCTCGAAGATATCAAGGCGCCTGAGTGCTTTATCGTTGAACGCAAACTGCGCGACCGGATGCGCATCCCCGTGTTTCATGATGATCAGCATGGCACGGCGATTTGCGTGTCGGCCGCCTTTATCAACGGGTTAGAGGTCGTAGGCAAAGATATCAAGCAAGTCAAGGTTGTGGTGTCGGGTGCGGGTGCCGCTGCGTTGGCGTGTTTGGATCTGATGGTGGATTTAGGCCTGCCACTGAAAAACATTTGGGTGTCAGATATCGAGGGCGTCGTGTACGAAGGCCGTACGGTCTTGATGGACCCCGATAAAACACGCTTCGCTCAAAAAACCGAGGCACGCAAACTGGCCGATATCATTCCGGATGCGGATGTTTTTTTAGGCTTATCGGCTGGCGGTGTGCTCAAGCCCGAGATGGTCAAAGTGATGGCAAAGCGGCCGCTGATTTTGGCGCTGGCCAATCCAAATCCTGAGATTTTGCCGGCCGAGGCGCATGCCGTACGCGACGATATTGTGATGGCAACGGGTCGCTCGGATTATCCGAATCAAGTGAATAATGTTTTATGTTTCCCGTACATTTTTCGCGGCGCGCTTGATGTGGGCGCAACCACGATTACGCGTGAAATGGAAAAAGCTGCGGTGGTTGCAATTGCGAAACTTGCACAGGAAGAACAAAGTGAAGTGGTCGCGGCCGCCTATGGTCAATACGACGTGGCCTTTGGCCCGAATTCGTTCATTCCAAAGCCTTTTGATCCGCGCTTGATTGTGCGCATTGCCCCCGCAGTGGCTAAGGCTGCGATGGAGTGCGGCGTGGCGACGCGACCGATCGCTGATTTAGACGCCTACGTTGAACAACTTGAGCAATTTGTCTATCGCTCGGGTGCTTTTATGAAACCACTTTTTGCGGGCGCAAAATCGTATGTGCGTTCAGGTGGTAAGGCGCGTATTGTCTTTAGCGAAGGCGAGGACGAAAGGGTGTTGCGCGCGGTGCAGGTCATTGTGGATGAAAAACTCGCAAAGCCCATCTTGGTCGGACGCCCCCCTGTGCTCCAAGCTCGGATTGAAAAATTTGGTTTGCGTTTGCGTGTTGGCGAAGATGTCGAGGTGATTGATCCAGAGTTTGATTCGAGATTTCACCAATATTGGACAACCTACTGGGAAACGATGTGCCGCACTGGCATTACAAAAGAGATGGCGCGGGTTGAAATGCGCCGTCGCTTAACCTTGATTGGCGCCATGATGGTCAAGATGGGTGATGCCGACGGGCTGATTTGTGGGACGGTGAGTGGTTACGCCAACCATTTACGTTATATCGACCAGATGATCGGCAAGCAACCCGGTACGTCGACTTACGCTGCGATGAATATTTTGCTGTTGCCCGAGCAGACCCTAGCGTTGGTCGATACCCATGTCAACGACAATCCGACGGCTGAACAAATTGCTGAATTTACGATTGCCGCCGCGGCACAAATGCGACGCTTGAATTTGGTGCCCAAGGTGGCGCTTTTGTCGCGCTCAAACTTTGGTTCGGGCAGTTCGGCCTCGGGCGCCAAAATGCAGCAGGCGCTTGCGTTGATTCGCGCACAAGCTCCTGAGCTTGAGATTGATGGTGAGATGCATGGCGATTGCGCACTCGATGAGGCGCTTCGTCTGAAGATTTTGCCCTCGTCAACGCTAAAAGGGTCGGCAAACTTGCTGGTTTGCCCAAATGTCGACTCAGGCAATATCGCCTATAACTTGCTGAAGACCGTTTCTGGAGGAAATGTGGCGGTGGGACCCTTTTTGCTAGGTGCAAACGCACCGGTGCATATCCTGACCACTAGCGCGACGGTACGACGCATCGTCAATATGACGGCTTTGACGGTAGTTGAGGCTAACGACCCCGTTCTTGGGCGACAACAGGCGAAGCTGCTGTAAGTTGTTTTAAACACTTGTTTTTTTCACCCTGAACTGCGAATACTTCACAATCGGCAAGACCCGCGTTATCGTCGTATGCTAAAAGAGCAGGACAAACTTGTGGCCTTGTTCAAGGAGCCCTCTGAAATGGGTAAGGCGGTTGATCCAAAATTGAAGCAGTTGTTGCGAAATGGTGGGGATTTTGATCCCGACACCGGTAGTGACTTGCTGTCTGCCGCTGCCGTAGACAAAAGTTTTGCCTGGTGCGTGGCGCAGTGCGACAAGGCTCGTAGCCGTTCTGCGGTCTTTCGGGCAGTGGTCAAAGCGGTCGATTACCCCCAGTTTTTTGGCTCAAGTTTTGACTCGTTCTTTGACTGCCTCTGCGATAGCCTGCTAGATCAAAAAGCTGGTCTTGTTCTGATATTTGAAAAGCTTCATTCGGCCGATCCTGCCATCGTGATGGACGGGGTTCAGTTCATGCAAGTACTGAATGATGCGGTGGGCTTTGCGCGCGATAACGGGCGCGTATTTATTTTCGGTATCCAGCATGCGGGTAAGCATCCCGATGCCAAGCCAGGTGTGGTCAACAACTGGAGTGACGAACCCGCGTAATGTGTTCGTTTAAGGTGGTGGGTTGCGCCTGAATCAGGGCGAGCCAAGTGGCGATTGCTTAATGAGGCGCGTTGCTACCAGCCTAGTAACGCTGTCGTGGCCGCCGCCAGTGCGATCCCAGCTGTTTCTGTACGCAACACCCTCAGACCAAATTTGACAGTCACGACCTGTTGCGTCGCCGCGACAGAGGTTTCCTCTGCGCTCCAACCCCCTTCAGGTCCGATGAGTAGGCTCACTGAGCGCATTGTTTTTTGCATTTTGTTCTCTGCTGTGAGTTGTTCGCCCAGGGTCTGTTTGGCGTCGGGGTCGCACAAGAGGCGTAGGCCGGGTGGGGCGACCAAGAGGGCTTGCTCGAAACTCTGCGGAGCGCTGATTTGCATGAGGCGGTTACGGCCGCATTGCTCAGAGGCCGACACAACGATCGCTCGCCAGTGTTCGAGTCGTTTTTCAAGTCGGGGCCCTGCAAGTTTGAGTACGCTGCGATTTGCTGCGATGGGAAGGATTCGGGTCACGCCCAGTTCTACTGCTTTTTCAATAATCCAGTCCATTTTGTCGCCGGCAGGAAGCCCCTGTAACAACGTGATTTCGCCGTTGAGTTCGGACTCCCGGGGCTGGTGTTCGCCTAAAAGGACCACGGCTTTTTTATCTTGAAAGCGTAGGGTGCCCGCAATTTCGCCGCCTTTGCCGTCAAACAAAATCAACATGCTGCCTGCTTCAAGGCGCCTGACCCGCACGTGGTGGGCCAGCGCAGCCGGTAGCTCAAGGGTTTGGCCACTAGAAATCGGCTCAGAACAGTAAAAGCGGGGATCGGCCATTCGGGCGCTCGGGTAGAGGGTGAGGGGTTGTACGGGTGCTAAACTCCTACGTTTTGTAACCTATTTTTCCTGCGCTTGTTTAGACGGGATCCCTCGCATGAACTCAACTACTGCTGTCCCCGTTAAATTGGCTGATGCCATTCGCGCCCTTGCCATGGACGCGGTCCAGCAAGCCAACTCTGGACATCCCGGCGCCCCGATGGGGATGGCTGAAATGGCCCAAGCGCTATTTACACGTCATTTGCGCCACAATCCGGCTGATCCGGCTTGGGCTAATCGCGATCGCTTTGTGCTGTCAAACGGGCATGGCTCGATGTTGATTTATGCACTGCTGCATCTGACGGGCTACGACCTGCCAATGGATGAGTTGCGTAAGTTTCGGCAATTGCACTCTAAAACGCCGGGGCACCCTGAGGTTGGGGTCACCCCAGGTATTGAAACAACGACGGGCCCACTCGGTCAGGGTTTGGCCAATGCGGTGGGGATGGCGTTGACTGAAGCGCTGTTAGCCGCCGAGTTCAATCGCCCCGAACATACCGTAGTGGATCATCAGACCTATGCTTTTGTGGGCGACGGTTGTTTGATGGAAGGTATTTCGCACGAAGTCTGTTCGCTGGCGGGCACGCTGCGCTTAGGCAAGCTGGTTGTTTTGTATGACGACAACGGGATTTCGATCGACGGCAAAGTTGAACACTGGTTTGCGGATGATACGGCGAAGCGTTTTGAGGCCTACGGCTGGAATGTTTTACGCGTATCGGATGGCCATGATGTAGCGGCAGTCGATCAGGCAATCAAACAGGCGCAAGCGTCAGGAAAGCAGCAAGCTCGACCCAGTTTGATTATTTGCCGTACGGTGATTGGTAAAGGCGCACCAACGGTTGCAGGCACCGACAAAGTACATGGCGCACCGCTCGGTGCAGATGAAATTGCGGGTACGCGCGCAGCGATCGGTTGGCCTCACGCGCCGTTTGAAATCCCCGAGGCGGTTTACAAAGGTTGGGATCAACGAGCGGCAGGCGCCCAGGTGCAGTCGGTATGGCAAAAAAGTTTTGCTGCGTACAGTGCAAAATTCCCTGAGCTTGCCAAAGAGTTCACGCGCCGTATGCAAGGTAAGTTACCCGCTGATTTTGCCGACGCTGCCCAAAAACTTTTGGCAGCCACCAACGAGAAAGCTGAAACAGTGGCTTCGCGTAAAGCGTCGCAACAAGCGATTACAGCCTTGGTCGATCTCTTGCCTGAAATGCTGGGCGGCTCAGCTGATTTGACTGGCTCAAATTTCACCGACTGGAAGGGTGTTGCGCCAGTGCGTGCCAGCGCCAACGGTATTCAGTTTGGTCGACACATCAATTATGGCGTGCGTGAATTTGGCATGGCCGCGATCATGAACGGGATGGCCTTGCATGGGGGCTATTTGCCCTTTGGCGGCACCTTCTTGACGTTCTCTGATTACTCGCGCAATGCATTGCGGATGGCGGCCTTGATGAAGCAGCGTGTCGTGCATGTGTTTACGCACGATTCAATCGGCTTAGGTGAGGATGGCCCAACACATCAATCGATTGAACATGCGAATAGTTTGCGCTTGATCCCTAACTTGTCGGTCTGGCGTCCGTGTGACACGGTCGAAACGATGGCAGCCTGGCTTGCGGCGGTGGGTCGCCCGAGCAGCATCGGGATGGATGTTCATGCAGGTGGGCCCACAGCCTTGCTGTTGTCGCGACAGAACTTACCGTTTGTTGCGCGCAGTGCTGAAACGCTTCAGCAGGTCGCGCGTGGCGGCTATGTTTTGCAAGAAGCAAGCGGCGCGAAGGCTGCGATTATCGCGACGGGCTCAGAAGTCGCGATTGCGATCGACGCACAAAAGCTGCTAGCTGCCGAAGGTATTGCAGTGCGTGTGGTGTCGATGCCAAGTACTGACGTATTTGATAAACAAGATGCCGCGTGGCGTGCGTCGGTATTGCCCAAGGGAATGCCGCGCGTGGCCGTTGAGGCGGGCACCACGGCGCTGTGGCACAAGTATGTTGGTTTAGATGGCGCGGTGGTGGGTATCGATACCTACGGCGAGTCGGCGCCGGCCGGCGCGCTGTTTAAGCATTTTGGCCTGACGGCTGAAAAAGTTGCGCAAGCTGTTAAAAATCTTTTATAAATTTTTGAAAACCAGGAGATGAAATCATCATGACGATTCGCGTTGCTATTAACGGCTATGGCCGTATCGGCCGTAACATTCTGCGTGCACACTACGAAGGTGGCAAAAAACACGAAATTCAGATCGTGGCGATCAATGATTTGGGCGATCCTAAAACCAATGCACACCTGACTCAATACGACACGGCCCATGGCAAGTTTCCTGGCACGGTCGGCGTTGAGGGTGACTACATGGTGGTCAATGGCGACAAGATTCGTGTATTGGCAAACCGCAATCCTGCTGAATTACCTTGGGGCGAACTTAAAGTTGATGTCGTGCTTGAATGCACGGGCTTCTTTACTAGCAAAGAAAAAGCGTCAGCCCATATCAAAGGCGGCGCTAAAAAAGTCATTATTTCTGCACCAGGTGGTAAAGATGTAGACGCTACCGTTGTGTATGGCGTGAACCATGGTGTGTTGAAAAGCGCAGATACCGTCATTTCAAATGCATCGTGCACAACAAACTGCTTGGCCCCCTTGGTACAGCCTCTGAATGAAGCTCTAGGTGTTGTGACCGGTTTGATGACCACGATTCACTCATACACCAACGACCAAGTGTTGACGGATGTCTATCACGAGGATTTGCGTCGCGCACGTTCAGCCACCATGAGCATGATCCCAACCAAAACCG
>CAIYCP010000604.1 GCA_903924715.1 uncultured beta proteobacterium | reverse complement strand
TGAGGTACGTGATCAGTGCCCCGCGTTGCGAAGCATTGTCTACGACGACCCCCGTGGGCTTCGACACTACTCGGACCCCGGCTTAACGTCCTGCGACCAGCTCGCATCGCTTGGCGAGCGACAGGACGCACAATCGTTTTTTGAGCGTAGCGTCGCGGCGGTGCAACCTCAAGACGCCGCGGCGATGTTCTACACATCCGGCACGACAGGCAAACCTAAGGGTGTCGTACTCACCCATCATGCCTTGATCGATCGCGCGCGCGCCGTTGAAGCCATGGAGGGACTAACCGACCACGAAGAAGTTGTGGCCTACCTGCCTGTGGCGTGGATTGGCCAAAACATGTTTTCGTACACGCAATTATTGGTGACGGGCTTTACAGTGAATCACCCTGAGTCTCCGGACACGGTCACAATCGATATGCGCGATATTGGACCCACTTATTATTTCGCACCCCCGCGCGTACTCGAAGGCTTGCTTACCCAAGTGACGATTCGGATGGAAGACGCGGGCTGGGTGAAACGCACGATGTATCTGTGGGCAATGCAAGTTGCCCGTCGAGTCGGGGCGCAAGTCCTTGATCACCGACCTGTGCCGTTTCTCGAGCGAGCGCGTTACGCAGTTGGCAATGCCTTGGTCTTCGCGCCGTTGCGAAACGTATTGGGTATGAGTCGTGTGCGAATCGCCTACACCGCGGGTGAGGCGATTAGTCCAGATTTGTTTGTGTTTTACCGGTCAATCGGCATTAATTTAAAACAGTTGTATGGCTCAACTGAGACCTCGGTGTTTGTGTGCGTACAGCCCGATGGAAACGTCAAGCCCGATACGGTGGGCCCGCCCGTCCCAGGTGTTGAGGTGCGCATCACACCTGAGGGCGAAGTGCAATTAAAAAGCCCTGGGCTATTTAAAGAGTACTACCGCAACCCCGAAGCGACACGTGAAACGATGACAACCGATGGTTGGTTTCGCACGGGCGACGCAGGCTATCTGGATGAAGACGGTCATCTCAAAATTATTGATCGCGCCAAAGATGTTGGCACGCTCGCGGATGGTAGTTTGTTTGCCCCGAAGTATCTCGAAAACAAATTGAAGTTCTTCTCGCATATCAAAGAAGTCGTCGCCTTTGGCGCGGGACAGACTGAAGTTTGTGCGTTTATTAACATCGATCTTGAGGCGGTAGGTAACTGGGCGGAGCGACGTGGTTTGGCCTATGCGGGCTACACTGATTTAGCCGCACGCGATGAGGTGTATGACCTGATCGCCGAATGTGTTGAAGAGGTCAATCGTGACTTGTCTCGCGATAGCCGGCTATCAGGATCTCAAATCAGTCGCTTCTTGATCTTGCATAAAGAGCTTGATCCCGACGACGACGAGCTCACGCGAACGCGCAAAGTCCGCCGTGGGTTTGTTGCTGAAAAATATGCGGTATTGGTTGAAGCCTTGTTTGCGAAGCGCGAGCGTCAGTACATTGATATCGAGGTTAAGTTTGAGGATGGGCGTACCGGCCGAATCGCGGCTGATCTAAAAATTCGTTCGGTGTCTGTGATTACGCCGAACCTGGCCAAGGCAGCGTAACCATGACCACACCTTTGCGTGACCGGGTTGGCGAAGTGGTGCTAGAACTCGAAGATATTTCTCTAGCGTTTGGTGGCGTGAAGGCGCTGACGGATATTTCGTTTGATGTGCGCGAGCACGAGATCCGAGCCATCATCGGCCCAAATGGTGCCGGGAAGAGCTCGATGCTGAATGTGATTAATGGGGTCTACACCCCGCAGCATGGCAGCATCACGTTTGCCGGCGAGCGCTTTAATAAAATGAATCCCAGACGTGCGGCTGAAATGGGTGTGGCACGTACCTTTCAGAACCTTGCGCTCTTTAAGGGGATGAGCGTGCTCGATAACATGATGAGTGGCAGAAATTTACGCATGACGTCGGGCATCTTTGCGCAAGCGCTTAGGCTTGGCTCGGCAGAGCGTGAAGAGATCGCGCATCGTGAGTTTGTCGAAAATCTGATTGATTTCCTTGAGATCCAAGCGCATCGCAAAACCCCGGTGGGTCGCCTGCCGTATGGGTTGCAAAAACGTGTGGATCTTGGCCGTGCCTTGGCAATGGAGCCGCGACTTTTATTGTTGGACGAACCCATGGCTGGAATGAACATCGAAGAAAAGCAGGATATGAGCCGCTTTATTCTTGATGTGAATGATGAGTTTGGCACCACGATCGTGTTGATCGAGCATGATATGGGCGTTGTGATGGATATCTCGGACCGCGTCGTCGTGCTTGATTACGGAAAAAAAATTGGCGATGGCACGCCAGAACAGGTACGCCAAAACGAAGCAGTGATTTCCGCCTATCTTGGCGTGGCGCATTAAGGCGAAGCGAACATGGGATTTTTTCTTGAAACCTTATTCGGCGGCCTGATGACCGGCATGTTGTATTCGCTGATTGGTTTAGGCTTTGTGCTAATTTTTAAAGCGTCAGGCG
>CAIYCP010000603.1 GCA_903924715.1 uncultured beta proteobacterium | reverse complement strand
GCACCGAAGCACCCGCTAAACCCGAAACACCTAAAGTGGTGGCACCCGCGCCCGGACCCGTACCCGCACCTGCCAATCGCTCAGACGATGGTGCAAGAGCCGTTGCTTTACTCGAAGGTCGTCCCACAGCCGAGTCAGCAGGTCCGCCTGGGGCTGCCGCGGTACCAAAAGCGCCCACGCGAGGCAACTTTGTTGTGCAAGCGATTGCGCTTGATGCCGCTGCCGATGCACAAACGCAAAAAAACAAGTTGTTATCTGCGGGTGTCGGCAATGCCTTTGTAGATGGCCCGGTCGATGTCGGTGGAAGATCAAGATACCGCGTGCGAGTGGGACCCTTTCCTTCACGTGAAGCCGCACAGGCCGCTCAGACTCGTCTGCGCACGCTTGGGTACGACGGCGCCTTTATTGCTTCGCAGTGACCGGCTTCGATTTTGTATTGCTAGGGGTACTAGGCGTTTCAGCCGTATTGGGCTTGATTCGAGGGTTGCTCAAAGAGGTGTTGTCGCTTGCGGCCTATGCGTTCGCTTTTTTGGCGGCGATTTGGTGGGGTCCCAGGGTCTCTGATTGGCTGATAAGCTGGATTACCCAATCTTTTTTAAGAATGACCGTGGCCTATATTGGCGTATTTATTGCCGTCTTATTGTCAATCGGAATGGTGAACATGGCTTTGTCAGCCCTCATTGATAAAACCGGTTTAACCCCCGCTGATCATGGCTTAGGCGCTGTTTTTGGTTTGGCTAGAGGGGTGTTGTTTGTTTTGATTTTGGTGACATTGGCGGGCTTTACACCCATCCCACAAGAACCTTGGTGGAAAAACGCAATGTTCTCAAAACAGGTGGTCGGCATCGTGCAGCAACTTAAAGCGCGTTTGCCCGAGCCCGTGAGTGGCTGGCTTCCTTACTAGATATTTTAGAATTTAATACAACGCGGTTTAACAGTGATCAGGAAAGTACATGTGTGGAATTGTTGGTGTGATCGGTCGCGGCCCTGTCAATCAGCTTTTATACGATAGTTTGCTGCTGTTACAGCATCGCGGACAAGATGCTGCGGGCATTGCGACCTCGAACGGTAATCATTTCAACATGTATAAAGCCCATGGCTTGGTGCGGGATGTGTTTCGCACGCGCAACATGCGCTCGCTGCCAGGTACCACAGGCATCGGGCAAGTGCGCTATCCGACGGCTGGATCTTCCGAGAGTGTTGAAGAAGCGCAGCCTTTTTATGTCAATGCTCCGTTTGGGATTACCTTCGCGCACAACGGCAACCTCACGAACTGGCGTGAGTTGCGTGTATCGCTCTTTACCAACGATCAACGGCACATCAATACGAACTCAGACTCTGAGGTGTTGCTCAACGTACTGGCACACGAACTGCAACGGGCGGCCAACGGTGTGTCGCTGGATGAATCCGCGATTTTTCGGGCAGTTAAAGCAGTGCATCAGCGTGTGAAGGGTGCCTATGCTGTGGTTGCACAAATTGCTGGATATGGCTTGTTAGCTTTTCGTGATCCTCATGGTATTCGTCCACTGTGTATTGGCCGTTTCGATACTGAACAAGGCCCTGAGTGGATGGTTGCGTCTGAGTCTGTCGCACTCGAAGGCTCTGGGTTTCAGTTCGTGCGTGACGTCGCACCCGGTGAAGCCGTATTTATCTCGCTCGAGGGAAAATTCAGTAGCGAACAATGTAGCGCGGGTGCATTGCATGCGCCCTGTATCTTTGAATACGTTTATTTTGCGCGGCCAGATACAGTGCTAGATGGCGTGTCCGTTTATGGGGCGCGCTTGAAAATGGGTGAATATCTTGCTGATAAATTAGCAAAGACGTTGCGCTTAGGTGATATCGATGTGGTGATGCCGATTCCAGACTCATCGCGCCCCTCAGCGATGCAACTGGCAGACCGCCTAGGCTTGAGTTATCGAGAAGGCCTGATCAAAAACCGCTATGTTGGCCGAACGTTCATTATGCCGGGTCAGGCAGTACGTAAAAAGTCGGTACGCCAAAAACTTAATACAATCGGAATGGAATTCAAGGGTAAAAACGTTTTGTTAGTCGACGATTCGATTGTGCGCGGCACGACGAGCCGCGAAATTGTTGACATGGCTCGCGCAGCAGGCGCCAACAAAGTTTATATGGCCTCAGCAGCGCCACCGGTTCGCTATCAAAATGTCTATGGCATTGACATGCCCACGCAGCAAGAGCTTATTGCCACTGGGCGTGACGAGCAAGAAATCGCCAAGATCATCGGAGCAGATGCGTTGGTCTATCAAGATATTGATTCAATGCAAAAATCAGTGTCTGATTTGAATCCGGCACTGACGCACTTTGATACGTCATGTTTTACCGGAGAATATGTGACGGGCGATATTACGCCAGAGTATCTCGAGCGTTTAGGATTGACACGTCAGGCGGTGCGCGAAGAACAAAACGGGTTGCTGTTTAATATGGGTTTAGCGGCAGAAGATCAGTAAGTTTTTTTTGTACGAAAACCATTGATAATCACAATAACCAAAACGCTGAGCATCGCGAAAAGCATTAAGCTCCAATAGGCATATTCGAGTCCAAACAACTTGATGCGAGCATCCATACAGCTTGCATAAATGCCGAATAATGCCGGCATTGCAGTTTCGAGACCCGTTTGTGTCATGAGCAGATCGGCCAAGGTTTGAGCGCACGAAAAGGATTGTGAGGCGACTTGAGCTTGATACCAAGCTGCCAAGATGCCCGTCAAGGTTAGGCTCAAACTAAGCATTGCGCACAGTAATCGAACGACAAATCCTTGACTGAGTGCTCCCACAGCAGCGACCAACGCGAGCACGAGGTAGATCAACCGCTGAAACACACACCAGGCGCAAGGTTGCATGTCAAACGCATATTGAGACAGCAGCGCAATCCCAATGCCCGCCAGGCATAAGCCGCAGATCGCACACCAGATTTTTTTTTCAAGCAACACGGCGTTCAACCTGCGTGAGCGCATCGAGTACGGCGCGTTCAAATTGCCGCTGCGTGCGGGGCTGTGACAGAGTCTCTCCGCTGACCACAAAAACGTCTTCAACGCGATCGCCCAAGGTCATCACTTTGGCCGTTTGTAAATCAATGCCATAGGCAACAAAAACCTGAGCCACATCTCCCAACAGCCCGGGTCGATCGGTCGCTACAACCTCTAGTCGCCAGTTCTGACTGCCTTCATCGGGATGCAACGTGACCAGCGGTGGTACTGGGAAGGCTTTTGAAAGTCGTGAAGGACGGTTCGTGACGCCGAGCGTGTTTGACGAAGAAGGCGAGCTTGAATTCAGGTGCTGATCTAACTCGTGTTCGATCATCGTCGCGAGTGTACGCAGCGCATGGGTATAATCAGTAGGCAACACAATAAAACTATCGAGCGCATAGCCCGAGCGTGTCGTATGGATACGGGCATCTAAGATGCTTAGGCCACGTGCACCAAAAAAACCACAGATTCTGGCAAAAAGATCGGCAACATCTTTTGTGTAAACCATGACTTGCAAGCCTTCATCACCTTCGGTTGGG
>CAIYCP010000602.1 GCA_903924715.1 uncultured beta proteobacterium | reverse complement strand
CCTGCGCCCACTTTGCAATATCGGCTTGAACAAACGCTGCGAAATCTTTTTCAGTCGTGATGGTTGGCACAAGCCCCTGCTTGAGTAAATCCGCCATCATTTCGGGCTTGCTTAATACTTCAAGTGCAGCCAAATGCAGCGCGTTGCGGGCTTGCGCAGGTGTACCCGCAGGTGCCATCAACCCATACCAGTAATCCATATCGAAACCAGGTATACCTGCTTCAATAAAGGTCGGCACCTCAGGCATCGCCGGAGAGCGGTTTTTCCCGGTGAGGGCAATCGCTTTCAGTTGACCCGACCGCACAATGCCAGCAACCGCAGGCAAGGGGGCAAACATAACCATATCGCGTTGTTGCCCAAGCATGTCAGCCGCGACCGCACCGGTGCCCTTGTACGGCACATGGGTCAGTTTGATCTGTGTTTCAAAAATAAAAAGCTCAGCCGCCATATGCGCGCCCGAGCCCGTACCTGCCGAGCCAAAATTAATCTTTCCAGGATTGGCTTTCGCAAGCTTGACTAAGTCTCCGGCGACTTTAACCTCGGATGAAGGGTGCACAACTAATACCATGGGTGCAGCAGCCAAAGCCGTCACAGCAACAAAATCGCGCTCAACGTTATAGGGCAGCTTGGGATAAATGCTGGGATTCACACCGATTTCAGAAACAGACCCAACCAATAAGGTTTTGCCATCTGGATTCGCGCGGGCAACAAACTGTGCGCCAATCGCACCCGCCGCCCCAGGGCGATTCTCAATGATCGTACCCACACCGAGCTTTTCAGCGACCTTGGGCATGACCATTCGGGTCAACACATCAGTGCCACCGCCCGGTGCAAAGGGGATCACCACATTGATGGGCCGATCATTTGCAGCTTGCCCGTGTGCCGCGGGCAGTTCATCGAGCCCACCAAACACTAGCAGGGTCAAGACGATCTTGAAGCAGATTTTTAGGCGCGTCAGCATGAATGCCTCCTGTCAGTACGATCCAGAACCGCATCCTTAGGACAAGAATCGATTCGTTATGATTGAATTGAATATTAACGAGGATCCGCCCCCCGTGCGAGCGGTTGGCGACCGCTTTGGTAATCTCTAGGCTATGCGTCGGTTGAACCGGCTTTACATTAGGATATAGCACGCCATGACTCTACCTTATCAACAATTGCCCAACGTGCAGGCTGCCCAAGGGTTTTCTCATTTTGAAGGGATTCAAGTCCTGGATCTCAGCACCTCGGTCGCGGGGCCTTACGCCACCCAATTACTGGCTGATTTTGGCGCCTCCGTCCTCAAAATTGAAAAACCTGGCACAGGCGACGATGCCCGGCAATGGGGCCCACCCTTTTTAAATGGTGCCTCGCTTTGGTTTTTAAGCGTCAATCGCAACAAACACAGTATGGCGCTTGACATCAGCAAGCCCGAAGGCCTTGAGATCTTAATGTCTTTGCTTGAGACAACTGACGTGCTGGTGCTGAATATGACGCCTCGCGTGCAAGAAAAACTGGGCCTTGATTTTGCGAAACTACAGGCGCGCTTTCCGCGCCTGATCCATGCCAGCCTCACCGGCTTTGGCCTGACCGGTAACCGCAGTGATCACCCCTGCTATGACCTGATTGCCGAAGGGTATTCGGGCATCATGGACCTGACCGGCGAAAGCGAGAGCGATCCTCAAAAGGTCGGCACACCCGCGGCCGACATGCTGGCAGGGCAAGACCTCGCCATGGCGGCGATGGCGGCCATCCATGGTCGCGCACGCACGGGCAAAGGTTCAAGTATCGATATCTCAATGCTCTCGACCATGACCAGGTTTACTGCGCCACGCGTTGTCGCCTACCTGGGCTCTGACGAAGTGCCACGGCGCTCGGGGGGCAAAGACTCGGTGATTGCGATTTATCAAGTGTTCAATACCGCCGATACTCAACTCTCGCTGGGCCTGGGCAACGATGCCATCTGGTCTCGCTTTTGGAAAGCGGTCGGCGATCCGGCCTTTGCTGAAAAACCTGAATATGCAGGCAACGCCGGTCGACGTGCACATCGCCCCGCGATCGTGGCCCGCATCACCGAAGTGCTTGCTACCAAGCCGCGCGATGAATGGTTGGCGCTATTTGCCAAAAACCGCATTCCGGCCGGTCCAATCAATCGGGTCGATGAGGTGACAAAAGATCAAGATCTCTTGGCTAAAGAATTTTTTTATCAAAGCGATTCTGGCTATGGCGCTGTGCCCCAGGTGGGGCTGGGCATTACCATCGATGGCAAGCACCATGTGCACCGCAAAGCCCCGCCAACGCTAGGCGAAGACACCCAAACTGTCT
>CAIYCP010000601.1 GCA_903924715.1 uncultured beta proteobacterium | reverse complement strand
TCTTTAACTGGAAAACGCTCAAGATTTAAGCAGGGCATGCTATCGAAATGGGGTGCCCCTAACAGTTGCCCTTGCTTGTCGTAGGTCCAGCGATGCAGGGGGCATACGATATTGCCGCCGGTACCCATCAGGTTGCCATGGGTATTGTTGTGGCCGGTGACATTGCCGGTTTCGCCACCAAGCATCAAGGCTTGGCGATGACGGCAGACGTTAGAAAGCAGTTCGACACCATTTTGGCCGCGAACCAGAACTCGCCCATTGTTTTCATGAGAAAGGCTGCGCCAGTCTCCGGGTTGCGGGACGCCCTTTTGGTGCCCAACATAACGCGAAAACTGCTCAAAAATACGTTTTTGCTCGCGCTCAAAGCGGGCCTGGTCAAAATATGTATCGACGGCAAGCTGGGTACGAGCGGGCGCCAAATGCGCCATCCGACCTATGTCGGTCATGATTCCCTCCGCACCGATAAAAAAGCCAGGACGGAACGTACCGTTCTGGCGCGAAGAAAAATCGGTTTGGCCGATTAACCTTAAAGAACAATTGTACCTCAAGGTCTACACCCCAGATCATCTCGTACAATTGGGGTTTATATCTATTTAACCTAGACGGGCAGTCCGTCTTTGGAGCATCGCTTGACGAAGGCTAACAAAACACCAACGAGTCTAGTCGCGAACTCAGCTGAGGTTGATTCGACCTTGCCGGCAGATTTTGAGACCGCACTCGCAGAGCTTGAGGCGTTGGTCGCAACGATGGAATCAGGCTCGCTTGCGCTCGAACAGTCTTTGGCAGCCTATGCGCGAGGGGCTGCTTTGACACGGTTTTGTCAGCAAAAACTTTCGCAAGCCGAACAACAAGTCAAGGTGCTTGAGGCCGGGATGCTTCGCCCCTTTGAAGGCGTGGACTCTGATTGATCATGAATGCCCCTGTTGTTGAGTTTTCGCATTGGCTATCTGAGCGCGCACAGCATGTTGAGCAGGTCTTGGCGCGAGTCTTGCCTCAAGAAGATCTGATTCCAACCCGTTTGCACCAGGCAATGCGTTATTCAGTCTTAGGTGGTGGCAAGCGGGTGCGAGCGGCGTTGGTGTTTGCGGCCGCTCAAGCGTGCACAGAGGCTTCGTCAGCCCAGCAGCAGACACAGTCCGCGTTGGCACAAGACTATGCTGCTGCGGCCGTTGAGCTCGTACATGCTTATTCACTCGTACATGATGATTTGCCATGTATGGATGACGATGTGTTGCGACGGGGACGTCCCACCGTTCATGTGCAGTACGATGAGGCGACGGCATTGTTGGCCGGGGATGCCTTGCAGCCACTGGCGTTTGACCTACTGGCGCAAATGCCTATTGCACCTGAGTTGATTGTGCAGGCCACGCGTGACTTGGCCCGCGCTGCGGGTAGCTTGGGCATGGCTGGCGGACAAGCGATTGATTTAGACAGTGTTGGTAAAACCTTAACCCAACCGGCCTTGCAGCAGATGCATGTTTTAAAAACAGGGGCGCTGCTGGCTGCGAGCGTTTCGCTGGGTGGCTTGGCGGGTGGCGCAAATGCTGTTCAGCGTCAGGCACTGGGCGCCTATTCAGACGCAATCGGCTTGGCATTTCAGGTCATTGATGATGTGCTCGACGTGACCGCAGATAGTGCCAAATTAGGTAAAACTACTGGAAAAGATGCCATTGCCAATAAGCCAACGTATGTCACACTCATGGGCTTGAGTCAGGCTCGCGACTTTGCTGGGCACTTACATCAACAAGCGTTGGCCGCGTTGCGTCCTTTTGGTGCGTCGGCCAGTCTGCTTGCGGGTTTAGCTGACTTTATTGTTTTGCGAGATCATTAAAATACTCGCGACGTTTTTTTGTAGAACTCAATCACCCTATGTCGACCGATTTGCTTGACCGTATAAAGTCTCCTGCTGACCTTAAGTCTCTTGATAAGCGCACGCTCAGAAAACTGGCGGATGAACTGCGCGCGTTTGTGCTTGAGTCGGTGTCGCGCACGGGCGGGCATTTGTCGTCGAACCTAGGTACAGTCGAACTGACGGTTGCGTTGCATTACGTGTACGACACGCCGCATGATCGGATTATTTGGGATGTGGGCCATCAATCGTATCCCCACAAGATTCTGACCGGACGTAAAGCCGGCATGAGTACGTTGCGCCAGTTCGGTGGCATCTCTGGTTTTCCAAAACGCAGCGAGTCTGAGTATGACGCCTTTAGCACGGCGCATTCTTCAACATCGATTTCTGCAGCGCTAGGCATGGCGGTCGCTTCGCGTAATGCGGGTGTATCGCGGCAACATATTGCGGTGATCGGTGACGGCTCGATGTCAGCCGGAATGGCCTTTGAGGCCATGAACAATGCGGGGGTAACCCCCGACATCAATTTACTGGTGATCCTCAACGATAACGATATGTCGATTTCGCCACCAGTCGGGGCGCTTAATCGATATCTTGCGCGCTTAATGTCAGGGCAGTTTTACGCGGCTGCAAAAAACGTAGGGCGCTCGGTTTTGCAACATATGCCACCGGTGCTTGAGTTAGCGCGTCGTTTTGAAGAGCACGCCAAAGGCATGGTGACACCCGCAACTTTGTTTGAAGAGATGGGTTTTAACTATGTTGGCCCGATTGACGGACACGATCTCGACTCGCTGATTCCAACGCTGCAAAACATGCGCGCGCTGAAAGGGCCGCAATTTTTGCATGTGGTCACCAAAAAAGGTCAAGGCTATAAATTAGCCGAGGCCGATCCTGTGCTGTATCACGGGCCCGGAAAATTCGATCCGGCAGTGGGCATTCAAAAGCCTGCGACGACACCTAAAACTACGTTTACCCAGGTTTTTGGCAGCTGGTTGTGTGACATGGCTGAGCTCGACCAACGTCTAGTCGGGATTACGCCGGCCATGCGCGAAGGCAGTGGCATGGTGGAGTTTGAGCGTCGGTTTCCGAAGCGCTATTTCGATGTCGGGATTGCCGAGCAGCATGCCGTGACGTTCGCGGCGGGTCTGGCCTGCGAGGGACAAAAGCCCGTGGTCGCGATTTATTCGACTTTTTTGCAACGTGGCTACGATCAGATGATTCATGACGTCGCTTTGCAAAATTTGGATGTGACCTTCGCACTTGATCGAGCGGGTTTGGTCGGGGCCGATGGCGCCACTCACGCCGGCAATTACGATATTGCGTTTATGCGGTGTATTCCGAATATGGTGGTCGCCACGCCTTCTGACGAAGGCGAGGCGCGCCTTTTACTGTCGACCTGTTATCAGCACCCGGGTCCAGCCGCGGTGAGATATCCCCGTGGAGCCGGCGTCGGTGCAGTCCCGCAGACCGATCTTGCTGTCGTTGAGTTGGGTCGTGGTGTTATCCGTAAAAAAGGCGAAAAAATCGCAATATTGGTGTTTGGTACCTTGTTACCTGCGGCGCTTAAGGCTGCCGAGGCGCTCAACCTAACGGTTGCCGACATGCGGTTTGTAAAGCCCCTTGATTTGAACTTGGTGCTTGAGTTGGCGGCTTCGCATGTGGGGCTCGTCACGCTCGAAGAGGGCGCGATCATGGGCGGGGCCGGCAGCGCGGTGGCTGAGGCACTGGCCGGGGCGGGGATTGCCAGCCCACTGTTACAGCTTGGTTTGCCAGACCGCTTTATCGATCACGGTGAGCAAGGCGCCTTGCTGGCCAGTGTCGGGTTAGATGCAACCGGGATTGAACAATCCATTCGCACTCGTTTTAGCCTGTAACTTGCATAAATCGGCTAAACGTACGATAATTAAAGGCTTTCTTGCTCGACCAGCCAGTTTTTGGTTTGGCGGGCTGCCCCCGAGTTGGGCTTTTTAGCAGGCTTTTTGGCCTGTTTGACTAGCGCCTTCGCAATCTCGGACATCCTCAGGAGTTTAATCAATGCGTCATTACGAAGTTGTATTTATCGTTCACCCCGACCAAAGCGAGCAGGTTCCCGCAATGGTCGAGCGCTATCAAGCGCTTGTGACGACCCAGGGCGGTAAAGTTCATCGCACCGAAGATTGGGGCCGTCGTCAGTTAGCCTATCCAATTCAAAAGCTGGTCAAAGCACATTACGTGTGTTTCAACATTGAATGTGGTCAACCCACACTCGATGAACTCGAACATTCGTTTCGCTACAACGATGCTGTGTTGCGTCACCTTGTCATCAAGACTAAAGCTGCTCAATCCGAGCCTTCACTCATGATGAAACAAGTTGAACGCGACGAAGCCCGTAAGGCTTCAGCTGAAACAGCGTCAGGCGAGCTCGAGTAACTTAGGTCAGTCGTGAATCGGCTCGACGTGCAGGGTCAGGTATTTGAGCTTTCCCCCTTAAGGTATACGCCAGCTGGGGTTGCAGTGCTTGAATTCCTTCTCTCACACGAGTCCGAAGTCACTGAGGCAGGTCAACCACGCCGCTTGGCATTTATGCTTGCAGTTGTGGCGATGGGAGACTTAGCACAGATGGCACGCACGACGAGTTTAGGTTGCACGGTACGGGTTCAGGGTTTTTTGGCTCCGGTTCGAAAAGATTCACAAAAATTTAGGCTGCATGCGCAGCATATTCAACAGATTTAAGCGAGGCACATCATGGCTTTCTTCGGT
>CAIYCP010000600.1 GCA_903924715.1 uncultured beta proteobacterium | reverse complement strand
GTCGACTAGATCACAATTAGCGCGAGGATGCGCAGGCTTAGAGGCGGCCTGCTGAACAGCTTGCGGCAGGTTAGTGTTATCTCCCTTCGGCCAATTAAGGACAATCGATATCACTGCCACTGGTATCACAAGCACAACAAAGAGAACTCTACCGGCCATATCCCGTGCGCGATCAATTGGTTTTCCTACCTCGGGATCAATAGGCGTGCGATTCCTAGGTGTTTTCTTGGTTTGACCCAATGCACACAATATGACGCCAGCCAGAAAAATAATGCCACCTAAGATCAGAGCGTTCTGACGATCAGCAATTAGTCCCAAATTGACGACGCGGCTGCCGTCAACAGTTATATCCATGTTGAAGGCAAACCACATAATGGCGATGCCCAATCCAGTCAGAATTGCTCCGACGATGCTTCCCATAGCACTTAGCTCCTAACGAATTTGATTCGCTATTCTTTGCGCCCCATAGAAGTCAGCATCAATTGTCTTTTTGCGACAGAACGCAGCCCCGGGTAGCCAAGTCTTACCGACCGCGAATTTTTTCCTGCAGCCAGACTTTCATCAGCGACTGATAAGGCACGTCGCGTGCGTTGGCCGCGGCCTTAATTGCGTCGAGCAGGTGCTGCGGCAGGCGCAGCGAAATGGTTTTCGTTGTCGGCTTGAGATTGGGCAATGAGGCGCGTTGCGCCTTCGACCAGTCCAGGTATTCGGTAGAATCGTTTTTTTCCCAGAACGCACGCTCCTGCGCTTCGCTGGCAAATTTGGGCAGCGGTTTATTTGGCTTCTTCATAAACCCGGTGCTATGCGGCCCTGAGCTGTTGAATGTGCGCGTAATCGCCTTGTTTTTCCAAGGTCCAGACGTCTAGCGCTTGCTGCATCCGCAACCACAGCCCCGCGCCATTGCCCATCAGCCTGCCGAGCCGGATAGCCATGTCGGGCGTAACCGGGCGACGTTCGTGCAGAATTTCCGACACGGTGCGGCGTGATACGCCCAGCCGGTCGGCAAACTCGCCCTGCGTGATGCCCAGTTCCGGCAACACGACTTCGCGCAGCAATGCGCCGGGGTGGGTGGGTGCCCGTTTTTTATTTCGCAAAGTAGCCATCAGTGGTAATCCTCTAAATTCAAAATGTGCGCATCACCCTCTTCAAATACGAACGTGATACGCCAATTGCCCGAAACCCTGATGCTCCAAAGATTGCGTTTGTCGCCTTTCAGGCGGTGCAGGTGAAAGCCGGGCACATCCAGGTCTCCGATTAGTTCCGCCGCATCGATCGCATCAAGTATCAGGCTGATTCTGGGTGCGTAGGTGGCCTGAACACCACTGGCACTGCCTTTGGTAAATAGCCGCTCAAGCCCTTTGTGTCTGAAGCTCTTGATCATGGCACATTGTAATCTTATAGGTTACAGGGTCAAGTGGCCTTCCCGGCAGGTGAAATCCGGTTGCCTCGCTGCGTTGGCGACTGAATGCGCACGCAGGCTAAAATAGCTCCTTTTCCGGAACCCGCCTTGTCCTCCATCGACGTCACCCTCGACGGCGTTATCGCCACCGTCGCCATCAACAACCCGGCCAAGCTCAACGCGCTGACTGTCGCGATGTGGCAGACGCTCGCGCGCGTGATGCGCGAACTGTCGGCCGATGACGCGCTGCGCTGCATCGTGCTGCGTGGCGCGGGGGATGACGCGTTTGCGGCGGGTGCCGACATCGCCGAGTTTGCCGAGGTGCGCAACGATTTCGCGCAGGGCAAGGGCTATCACCTCGAAACCGTCGCCAACGCATTGAAGGCGGTGG
>CAIYCP010000599.1 GCA_903924715.1 uncultured beta proteobacterium | reverse complement strand
CAATCGCAATACGGTTGGCATGTGATTGAAGTGATTGACATTCGTCCTGTTGAGTTTCCACCCTTCGAACAAGTTCGCCCTCAGCTCGAAGAAATGATGAAGCAAACTGCGTTATCAACGTTTCAAGCCGAACTGCGCGGTAAAGCAACCATTAAATAAAAACGTCTTTGCACTATGTTTCAAAGAAAAAGACCGCCCACGCGGTCTTTTTTTACGGGTCTCGTTGGTCGCCCAATCGTCAAGCTAGAAACCACTATTCTTGCGCTAATAGTTCGCGCAAGGCCGCTTCATCCAGCACCGTGACGCCCAGTTCAATGGCTTTTTCTAGCTTGCTGCCCGCGTCTCCGCCAGCCACAACAAACGAGGTTTTGCGTGATACCGAGCCTGTGACTTTACCGCCTGCGGCCGCAATCAAACTTGAGGCTTCTTCGCGTGTCCACACGGGCAAGGTGCCCGTTAAGACAAACGTTTTTCCAGACAAGCCTGCACTGCGCGCCGCGACTTCAGCACGAGGCGTCACGCCCTGCGCTTGTAACGCAATCACAATCTCTTGATTATGTGTTTCAGCAAAAAAACGCGCGATTGAACCGGCAACCACCGGCCCAACGTCAGCTACGGCAAGCAAGTCATCCTGGCTTGCCGACATGATCTTCTCGATTGAACCGAAATGCAGCGCCAAATCTCGCGCAGTCGTTTCGCCAACATGTCGAATGCCTAAGGAAAAAATCAACCGACCTAATAACGGTTGCTTGGCTTGTTGGATTGCAGCGATCAAGTTATCGGCCGATTTTTGACCCATTCGATCAAAGCCCGCCAACTCTTGGGCTTGCAAGGTAAAAATATCGGCCAAAGAATGAATGCGCCCACGGTCGACGAGTTGCTCAACTAATTTTTCACCCAAGCCTTCAATATCCAAGGCCTTACGGCCCGCGGCATGAATCAAACTTTGCTTGCGCTGGGCCGCACAAAATAAACCACCCGTACAACGGGCAATGGCTTCATCTTCGAGTTTTTCAATGCTCGAACCGCAAACCGGACAAGCTGTCGCCATCACAAATTGCGTTGCAAAGATCGGGCGTTTTTCTAGCACGGGCCCCACGACTTCAGGGATCACGTCACCCGCACGACGAACGATCACCGTGTCGCCCACGCGAACATCTTTACGACGAATTTCATCTTCGTTGTGCAGGGTCGCATTCGTCACGGTCACCCCACCGACGAATACGGGCGCCAGGCGTGCCACGGGTGTAATCGCACCGGTTCGACCAACCTGTACCTCAATATCCAGCAAGGTGGTAAAGGCCTCTTGCGCTGCAAACTTATGCGCGATCGCAAAGCGCGGCGCGCGCGCGACGAAGCCCAACATACGCTGGGCAGTGAGGTCATTGACTTTATAAACAACACCATCAATGTCGTAGGGCAAACTCGCACGACGCTCGCCAACCTGCTCGTAATAACGCAGTAAATCGCCCGCACCTTGCGCCACGACGTGCTGAGTCACATTAACAGGCAAGCCCAACTGCGCCATCCAATCGAGCATCTGACTGTGCTGTGCGAAAGGCACCTCGCCCACATCGCCCCAGCCGTAAGCAAAAAATCGAAGTGGCCGTTGCGCAGTGATACGAGGGTCGAGTTGCCGCAAGCTGCCGGCTGCTGCATTACGTGGATTGACAAAGATTTTTTCGTTGCGGCTGCGCTGTGCGTCATTTAACCGATCAAAGTCAGCGAGGTTCATAAAGACCTCACCACGCACTTCAAGCACCTCTGGGATATCTTGAGGCTGCCCTGTCAAACGCAACGGAATCGCTTTGATCGTACGGATGTTACTCGTGACATCTTCGCCGCTTTGCCCATCACCACGCGTCGCAGCTTGCACCAAAACGCCACGCTCGTAGCGCAGATTAATAGCCAAACCGTCAAGCTTGAGCTCACAAAAATATGCGGTCTGTTCATCACTCGTCAGTTTGCCTGCGGCTCTCAATGAATCCGTCACACGCTTATCAAACGCCTGTACGTCTTCGGCTTCGAAGGCATTGCCAAGCGACAGCATGGGCACCGAGTGAGTGACGCTGGCAAAGGCAGCCAACGGAGCAGCACCCACACGCTGTGTCGGTGACGCTGAGGTAATGAGTTCTGGATACTGGGTTTCAAGCGCGAGCAACTCACGCATCAGTAGGTCGTATTGGGCATCACTGACTTGCGGTGCATCCAGTACGTAATACGCGTGATTGTGGTGTTCTATCTCGTTGCGCAACCCTGCGACACGCTCAAGGGGATCGGTCATACATCGCCCAAGCAGGCGTTAGATAAAGACACGCAACGCGCGCGCGCCGCCTGCATTAAACCCGGCGTGTTCAAGATTGACGTAAACAGTTTTAAGCTGTTCGTCGATTAAGATTTCAGCACCTGGTTGCAATGCACGATCTTGGTCATCGATCAGCTCAGCGCCTAAACGCCGCGCCAACTCGTACCCGATTTCAGCCATCCGACCAAAGGCGCGGGTGTCCACGGGGCTGCGTGGCACGTCGAGCAATAAACTCAAACGATCGACCCCTGCCATCCCTGCGTCAAAGGGCTCTTCGTCGGCGCGCGAAAGCGTAAAACAAACAAAACCGTGGTCACCAAACCAGGCAAAGCGCCCCTGATAGGCGACAAAACCCATAGCCTGTGCCGCGTCGCTGACCTCTGACACAGAGCGCACGCCGGTCAACAACAATGTCAAGCCGACTTGGGTATCGAGCCCTTCGCAAAGCTGATCAAGACGCTGTGCCAACTCGACGACTTGTTGTTGTTCTGGCGCCTCGAGCGCGCACTCGAGTTGATCGGCTAAGGTCTGCGCTCGATTAAAAATTTGCGACCACTCGATCGCCGTTAAAGGACCACTACGATTCGCCAACAAGACCGCCAACTGAACCGAACTGTAAAGATCCTGGGGATCAATTTGCTGAGCGTGCTGTCCCTCGGTATTTTGAACAAAGATCCTGACCGCCTTACGACCCGCGGCACGTAAGGGTATGAGCAAAGGGGCGAGGTCTTCGCCGTTCATCGGCCCTTGAAACGTCATCTCAATGACCACCTCGGTCGCTGAATCAGGCTCTTGGTCGTTGGCACCCGGTACCGCATTGGCACCACCGGTAAACGGTAAGACCACTGCAGAGCCACCTAGTGCAGGCTCGCGACGCACACGATCGCCAACAGCGACATCACTTAATAGGGGATCTTGATCGATCTTGGGTACTTCTGCCTGCATGCGCTTGCGCACACGCAGGTCTTGAAACCAATTAAAGCCCAACAGTAACAAGATCACCGCTGCGCCTAAAATAATCAGATAGATCTGCAACTCACTCATTGTGTAGACCTTAGAATTAAGCCGCTTCGGCTGCTAACTGAAGCGCCGATTCAATATCAACTGCCACAATTCTTGATACGCCCTGCTCTTGCATCGTGACACCAATCAATTGACGTGCCATTTGCATGGCAATTTTATTGTGCGAAATAAACAGAAATTGAGTGTGCTCTGCCATGCTACCCACCAAATTAGCATAACGCTCAGTATTCGCATCATCAAGCGGCGCGTCAACTTCGTCAAGTAAACAAAATGGGGCAGGATTCAATTTAAACAACGCGAACACTAAGGCAGTCGCAGTGAGCGCTTTCTCGCCGCCCGAAAGCAGATGAATTGAGGTGTTTCGTTTGCCGGGAGGTTGTGCCATCACTTGGACACCGGCATCCAGAATTTCATCGCCTGTCATAATCAAACGCGCCTCACCCCCACCGAAAAGCTTAGGAAAGAGTTCGCCAAAATGCGTATTCACTTCATTAAAGGTATTTTGCAGTAAATCACGCGTTTCGCGATCAATTTTGTGGATGGCGTCTTCGAGCGTGTTAATTGCAGTTTGCAAGTCAAGGAATTGCGCGTCCAGGAATCCTTTGCGCTCGCGCGATTCATTGAGCTCATCGAGTGCAGCTAAATTCACCGAGCCCAAACTTTCGATCTTTTTAGTAATGCGCTGAACTTCAGTTTGTAACCAGGCTGGGCGTGACCACTCTTGCGGCTGATCAACCAAAGACGCCTCAACCGCTGCCCGGTCAACCTGACGTTCATTCAGTTGCTCGGCAAACTGTTCGGCCGCCAAGCGTGCAGCCTGCTCTTGTAACTGAAGCTGCATGATGCGCTCGCGACGCGGCTCAAGTGAGCGCTCAAGTGTGAGACGCTCTTCATCCGCTTCGCGTAACTGCGCGGCAAGGGTGTCCATCTCAATTCGCACACGACCCAGCGCTTCTTCACGTTCGGCTCGCAACTCAAGCGCCTCTTGCAAGCCCGCTTCAGCAGCCGCAGCATCAAGCGTACTGAGCTCAGACTCCAGGCTCACGAGTTCTTGTTGTGCGCGGGTGTTTTGCTCTGTGGCGACCTGCAGGTTGCGTTGCAATTCGGCAATGCGGGCTCGAATACCACGTTCGTT
>CAIYCP010000598.1 GCA_903924715.1 uncultured beta proteobacterium | reverse complement strand
ATTCGCACATTTAAAACATCGGCCAGATCTTGCCCAAGCACAATGCCAAACTCACCCGCCTTTAGGTCGGTTAAGCGACCGCGCACCATTTGACTGCCCACCTGCGACACGTCTTTTTCGGCCAGGGGATCAATGCCGCGTACCTGCACGCCGCGTAACTCTTGCCCGCGCATCACCATGCCCTGTGCCGATACAAAGGGGGCACCCGCCAAGACAGCCGGTGATTTTTTAGCCGCTGCAATCAGTTCTGATGATTGGCTTAACGTGCGTTCAGCATCAGCACCCGGAGCGTAGATTTCGATGTGCGGCAGCACCGACAACATCCGATCGCGCACGTCTTTTTGAAAACCGTTCATGACCGACAGCACCACAATCAGGGCGGCCACACCCAAGGCAATCCCTGCCATTGAGGTCGCCGCCACAAACGACACAAAGCGATCGCGTCGGCCTTTGCGACCGCGCAAGCTGCTGAGGCCCGCATAACGGGCGCCAATCCACAATTCGTAAGGTAGTTTGAACACGATGGCATTATTGCATCAAACCTGCGGCGAACCGCCCCCCATCCCACTACAATCTAGCCATGCATCTTTTAATTCCTGGGGCGCTGCCCCCCTCTAATATTGCCAAAGACCTGATTCCGCAGGTTGAGCAGCACTGCCCTCTACTGGTCGAGCGCCTAAAAACGCTAGTCGCAACGGTGCAAGAGCTCGCGCCTGAGCACACGGGCTGCACGCCCTTTGAGGCAGTCAGGCTACAACATTTAGGCTACAGCCCGCCTGCGGCTGCGAACCTAGGCGCGGGTCTTGCAGCGCTGCACGCGGGGGTTAAAAACACCTCTGAAACCGTCTGGTTGGCCGAGCTCAGTGCCATCTCAGTGGGGCGCGAAGGCGCAACCATTGCTCACCCGGCCTCGTTTGGGATCACCCCTGAAGAGGCTGATGCCTTGTTTGACGCGGTGTCGGGGCTATGGGCCGACCGTGCGATCTCGGTGTTACCGATTAATGCCAGACAATGGCGGATTTGGCTTGACCCGAATGCCAGTACCAGATCATTAACACCCGCCGCAATGGCTGAAATGAGGCTGACAGACTGGTGGCCTCAAGAGGACAGCCTGCGCGAGTGGCGCCGTCTGCTCAACGAGATTCAAATGGTTTGGCACGACCACCCCGTCAATATCGCCCGCGCCGAGCGCGGTGAGGTGCCGATCAATAGTTTGTGGCTGTTTGGTGGCGCACAAGGTTGGTCACCGACAGAAGTCGCCTTGCGGCCAATACTCCAGTCTCAGGCTCGAACGCGGGCTGTCGGTTCGACTCAGGCTGCTTCTGGGCCTCAAACGCGAGCGCAGTCTTTCCATCAAACCCATCAGCAAATGCCAACTCCATCGCGAATTCATACACACAGCGCAGTTCAACCTGTCACCGACAAACACGTGACTACTCCGGTTTACGAAGGCCTGCACACCCCCTATCTGCAAGGCGACTGGGCCGGGTGGATCGCTGCACTACCTGCCCTGTCCGAGTACCTCGGTACGCTCGATCCGACCACAACACTGACTCTAACGGGCCAACAACGCGCCGTTGTCTTGACGCCCGCACGCAAACGCTGGTGGCACGCATTACTTGCACCCCGCCCACAATCCTGGAACACCTGGTGGAATCTCCCAAACTAACCATCCGACGCGTCGATTTGACGACTAGCCAACGGCTTGAGGCCTCGGGGGTGCATCCGCTGCTGGCCAGGCTTTGGGCGGCGCGCGGCATTACTCAAACCAAAGACGTGCAGCTTGAGTGGCCGGCCATGCTAGCGCCCACCACGCTCACCCACGCCGAGCATGCCGCCAAACTGCTGGCCGATGCAATCGCTGCCAACAAAAAGATGTTGATCGTGGCGGATTACGACTGCGATGGCGCCACCGCTTGCGCCGTGGGCCT
>CAIYCP010000597.1 GCA_903924715.1 uncultured beta proteobacterium | reverse complement strand
GGCGCTATCTGATCTCTGTCATGCGCGACGAAGATATCGTCAATTGGCTGCATGGCGATGGCGAACTACAAAACTCATTGCGCGACGATGCGCAAGTGCGTGATAAGGTCGCTGAAATGTGGACCGAAGCAGAGGTCTGCCGCTTGATGACCATGCGCAGTATCAGTATCGAACAACATGGTGGCAAGTTCACCTATGAAGGTTCTGCCGAAAAAGTCTTTGCGCCCGAGCACAGTGTGCGCACGACAGAAGCAATTAGTCAGATTCTTGGCCCCTACGCGCAGCTTATGCAGGGCTCGCCTGCTGCGATTGAAAAAGGTGTCTTTGCACACAATATCTTGGGGGCTTACCAGTCAACCATCAATCACGGCAGTGTGCAGGTGATGCGAGATCAAGTGGCCCGTATTGGCCTCGGCCTGCCCCGCGCAGCAAAATAAGAATAAAGGTAGATGAATCATGGATATTTTGCTAGATGACCAAGAAGTACAGATCAAAGAGGCGGCTTCAGAATTTTTAGCCGGTGAATGCACGTCTGCGTTAGTGCGCAAGATTGAAACCGATCCACTGCAATACTCCCCCTTATTATGGGAAAAATTTGCTGAAAATGGTTGGTTACAACTTTGCCTATCTGACAAAAACGGTGGTCAAGAGTTGCCGCTCACATATTTGGCGTTGCTCTTTGAGTTGGCGGGCTATCACATTGCGCCGATCCCCCTGCACTCGACGATGGTGCCTGCCTTGATCATCGATCGGCATGGTAACGCCGAACAGCAAGCACTGTTGCAGCGCGTGCTCAGTGGTGATCTGATCTTGAGTCATGCCGTAGCCGAACAAAATGGTCGCTGGGCAATTGACTCAATCAAGCTTGAGGGTCGTGTTGAAGGCAACGAGTTGGTCTTGAACGGCATGAAAAGTTTTGTGGGTAGCTATCGGGCTTCAAACCAATGTTTGGTTATTTATCGCGACGCGGCTGCACCCAATCGTTTAGGTGTCGCACTCGTGCCCACGGATGCGCCCGGTCTGAGCAGTGATGCGCTGGTGTCCATGGCAAAAGACGGCGAAGCCAATGTGCACTTCAAGCAGGTGCGTGTGCCCCTCGGCGCACGTATTGGAAAAGCCGAAGCGGGCAACAGCATCGCGCTCGAGGTCATGGATCTATCTTCTGTGTTGTATGCCGCAATGATGGCGGGTGCTGGCCGTAGAACCTTGGATATGGCGGTTGCACATGCCAAGCAGCGTGAAGCCTTTGGCCAACCGATCGGTGCGTTTCAGGCAATCCAACACTTGTGTGCCAATATGGTGAATGCGATTGATGGCACAACCATGCTGTCGCGCGAGGCACTCTGGCGTATGGATCAGAAATTACCCCATCGCGTCAATGTCGCGCAGGCCAAGTCCTTTGGTAACGAACAGTGCATGATGGTGGTGCGCTCGGCGCAGCAGATTCATGGCGGAATGGGCTTCATTCGCGATTTCGATTTGAATCTCTGGTATCGCAGAGTGGCGTCCTGGTCGCTACGCGGTGGTACCGCGGCCGAACACCGTCGTACCATTGCAGCGGCGCTGTTAGACCAGCCTGGTAAAGTTCGTATCGGAAACATCCCAACCGCCTAAGTGCTTGGGTTGTTCTGCAAGGTTGTGTAAAGGGCCTCAGAGAGATCGACTGAGGCCCTTTACTATTGCGCACTTTTGTGGTGACTGGTGCTTAATCTTCAGGTGGGATGCCAGCGGCTTTGATGAGTTCGCCCCAAGTCACGATTTCAGACTTCAGGAAACTTTGAAACTCTTGTGCGGTTGACGCCTTGACCGCTAAACCGAGCGTCGCGTATTTTTTTGCAAGGTCGGCGCTTTTTAATGCCGTGTTCAAAGCCTTTGAGATACGCTGCGTCACAGCGTCAGGAAGTTTGGCTGGGCCCGCCAAGGCAAACCAGACGACAAGTTCGTAACCAGGAGCGCCTGATTCGTGAAGGGATTGCACTTGTGGAATGACAGGAAATCTTTCTTTCGTGGTGACACCCAGCGCTTTGAGCTTGCCGCCCTGCAGCTGCGGAATTGCGACCGAAAGATCGACAAACATAAAATCGACTTGCCCTGACATGACGTCAGTCATTGCTTGAGGCGAGCCACGATAGGGCACTGGCACCGCTTTAATATCCCCCATACTGACAAGTTTGGCTGCGGCAATCTGTGAGCTGCCTGAGCCATAGGCATAGGTCAGTGTTCCAGGATTTTTACGGCCCAAGGCAAAAAGTTCTGCGGCAGAATTGGCAGGAAATTTTGTCGAACTCACTAACAGGGTTGGTGATTCGGCGATCATGCCAATGCCGGTCAAATCTTTGATTGGATCGTAAGGTAATTTGCGAAAGAGTGTGACATTGCTCGCGCCCGTTGTGACGCCCAGAATCACAAAGGTGTAACCATCAGCCGGCGCTGCGACCGCAGTGTTCACGCCAATGATGCCTTGGGCGCCCGGTTTGTTATCGATCACAACGGCTTGACCCAGATCGCGCGACATTTCTTCGCCCAGTTGTCGCGCAACCGTATCGGTGGCGCTTCCCGCTGGAAAAGGCACAATAAACTTGATCGAACGTTCAGGATACTGGGCTGAACTCATTGAGATTGCACCCATCAAGACGAAGGCGAGTAATAACTTTTGGATCATGTTTGTCTCCATGATGCCTTTGCTGTTTTAATTATTGGTCAATGATGCAAAGGCGATAGACAATCATACCGCTAAAAATTATTAGAATTTCTTTTTTAGAGAGATTATGTATTCAAACCCTGTCGAGCCAACACGGCTTCTTCGCGGATGAGATCTAAAACGTGGCGCTTGATATCGTTAAATTCGGTTGAGGTAATGTCGCGTGGCCGCTCAAGGTCAATTGAAATCGTTTCGCGGATTTTTCCGGGTCGATGCGTCATGACCACGACTTGTGTGCCTAAAATCAAGGCCTCATCTACGCTATGGGTCACAAAGACGATCGTGCTGTTATAACGTTGCCAGATCGTGACCAACTCTTCTTGCATGTCTAGTTTGGTCTGCGCGTCGAGTGCGGCAAAGGGTTCGTCCATCAGAATCACAGCTGGATTCTGCAAAAGCGCACGCGCAATGCCAACCCGTTGCGCCATGCCGCCCGATAGCTCACCAGGCAGATGATTTTCAAAACCATTTAGCTTGACGGCTTCGATAAAAGGTTGAGCGGCGGCTCGGCGATCTTTCTTGTTGAGCCCTTTGAGTTTTAATGCAAACGCAACGTTATCCCAGACAGGTAGCCAGGGCATCAGATTAGGTTGTTGAAATACCATGCCACGATCCGCGCCGGGACCGGTAATTAATTTTCCATCAACCTTGACTTCACCCGAGCTTGGCTTTTCAAAACCCGCAATCATATTAAGCAACGTGGATTTGCCACAACCACTGGGGCCAAGTAAACACACGAGTTCTTTTTTCTCGACCGACAATGTGATGTCATCGATTGCAAGCATGTCAGAGCCGCGCTGTGGATCTTTAAAGACCTTAACAATATTATTGAGTTCGATGAATGACATAAGAATCCTCTAAGCCCGTGACCCTTGCACTGTGCCAGCATGCTGCCAGTGCAGTAGACGATTCATAATCGACTTAATTAACCAGTCAGTTAAAAACCCCAATAATCCAATACTAATCATGCTTGCGATCACGAGGTCGTAGCGTAGAAAATAGTATGAATCCCAAAGTGAATAACCTAAACCGCTTTTAACCGCGACCATCTCAGCGGTCACGGTTAACATCCAGGCGCTACCTACGCCAATTCGTAAGCCAGCAAAAATACTTGGCATGGCGGCTGGCAAAACGACAAAGCGCAACAGTTGCCCCTCGCGCGCACCCGCCATGGCGGCCGCACGCAGTAAATCACGATTGACAGTTTTGACGCCATGAATCGTGTTCATCAAAATCGGGAAAAATGCACCTAAGAACACCAAAAAAATGGCTGGCTTGTTAGCGATGCCAAACCAGATGATGGCTAACGGAATCCATGAGACTGGTGGAATTGGACGCAACATTTGAAGCGTCGGTTCAATTGTCTTTTCAACAAAGCGCCACCAGCCGATTGAGACGCCCAACATGACACCAAGAAGTCCGGCAAGCGTGTAACCCGCGAAGACCCTCGTAGTGCTCGCTAAAGCGTCACCTAGCCAGCGACCCGAGATGTCTTGTGCCGATTCATCAAAACCAAATATCCAGTCACCCCAAGTCATGAAAACGCGCGAAGGTGCGGGTAGCAGGGCCGGTGGAAGATAGCCGATTCGGGCTAAAAATTCCCAGAGCAATAAAAGAAAAACGGGTACCGCAAAGCGGCCCCGTTGTGCCCAGAGGCGTGTTAGCAGTGAGGGCATTAGTTTGCCACCTTAATAGCCAAGATCTTTCGGTGTTTTTCCAGTAATGGAAGTCAAGAATGAGTAGTTCATGTTCTTCTCGATGTCGGCGTTCACATCGCGTGAAATATATTTAAGATCGCGCATCATGTCAGCGATGGCTAACGTGGCGCCACGATACATCGTGTAGTCGGGATAGGCATTTTGCAAGGCTTCCGTGGCGATACCACGATCAAGACCCGTTCCCTTCACGATGCTGTCGACCCAGGCTTGCTTGTCCTTATTGAGTTGATCGACTAGCGACACGATGGCAGCTACCGTCTGCTTGACAGCTTCAGGTTTTTCTTTGATGACATCCGAGCGCGTGACGATCAGATTGGTGAGTTTGCCCGCAGCTTGGTCGTATGGAAAATTAAAATGCTTGCCAACGCCGCCTAAGCGGATTTGCGAGGCAAAGGGCTCGACCGTACCGATCAGCTCAATCTCACCGCGTTGTAAAGCGGCGTTATGGTCAGCGGGGTTAGGAATATTGACGAACTGCACGTCGCGGCTTGGATTGATGCCATTTTTTAAGAACTCACCACGCATGTGCAAATCTTGTGCGTTACCGCGCGAAGCGGCGATTCGAAATGGTTTGCCTTGCGCTTTGTAGTCAGCAATCATTTTCTTCAAACCGACCCAGTCATTTGCCGCAAGTGGAAAATCTTTTGCCACAACAAGTTCTGAGCCACCATTGACCTGGCCCGAGATCGCAACCAGATCCATCCCCTTGTCTAAACCAGTCACAAAGTGCAGGTAGGTCACTTGAGCGATGTCAACGCTTTTAGACACGAGGGCGGTCAGTGCATCGTTGCCAGAAGTAAAATTGATCGCTTCGATATCAACGCCCTTGGCTAAGCCGGGAACCATCGACATTGATAGGCAGTGTGCGCATTTGGCATAGGCCATTTTGATTTTGGGTGCAGCCTGGGCCGCAGCTTCGAGCGGCATGTAGAGGCAGAACAAAAGGGCCATGACCCCTAAAAGGCGCGCCCTAAAACCATTGGCGCTACGTGAGATTGTGAATGAATGATTCATACTAAAACTCCTGGTGAGTGCGACAAAGCGTCTGGTGCTAGCGAAGCAATATACATGCCATCTGATGTCCTTGCTCTGGCAATAGCAAAAACGCTTGTGTTGGCGGCAAGCCGCGCATTTTCTTCATCGTTAGTGAGGCACCAATATAGTGCATTTTTACGCTATTGGGCATCACGCTTAGTGGATTTGAGGCGATCGAAAATCTTTCGTTTTTGCTTAAATGGATTTTTTTGCCAGAAAATCATTTGCGAGTTTTTTTGCATACTCGAGCAGGGCTGTTTTATCAAGATACAAGACCGTGTTCGTGCCAGAGCGCGTGACGGCATAGCGATCTTTTTGGATCAGTGCGTAGCGATCTTTTTGAGTGGATTTTGTGACACTGCCTTCGAGTTTTGTAATAAATTCGATCGCTTGATCGATTGAATTAAATCGCGCACCGCTGTTTAAGATTTCAGTCGCCAGTAGATGTTTTTGACGATATGCGCCGACATTCCAGTCTCGATCAATTTTGTTGATGATCACACTCGGGTCTACTTCTGAACCCAGCAGGTTTACCGCTTGATTCACCGCTTTGACTGCTTCTCTTTCATCAGAAAAAATCAGCGTTTTAACGTATTCGATAATTTTCTTATTTGTACCAAAATATCGTTCAAGAAATTGTGTCTCAAAGACATGGGCCAGCTCTCTGCGGCTGTTCCACTCTTTTTGTTCTAACAAAGTGATTTTGTATGACGACTCGAGTGACTTCGAGATTTTGCCGAGTTGCCCAGCAATGTCGATGAGATCTGGAAAGAACTCAATGACACTTTTCCAAACCGTATCCACTGAAGAATTTAATTCGTTCTCGTCGGGCTCAGGCTGATAGGCATTGCGATCTCTTTGTGAGTCAAAAGCTTTGCGTTTAACTGGATCAGATAAAACGTCGTAGGCCTCATTGATTTCATACATGCGGCGCGTTGCTTCGCCTTTGTTACCTGTCCACTTGTCAGGGTGATAGCGTTGCGCCAGCGCCTTGTAAGCGGCTTTAATAACAATATTTTCGGCGTTATCGAGTACGCCAAGTGTTCGGTAATAGTCTTTGGACATTTCTGGTGTGGGGTGAATAACCTGACTGACTGAATGATTTTAGTTCGGTGTCAGCAAGAAATGTCGACCGGGCTATTTATACCATTCGGTGCTCGACGAAAGCTCACGC
>CAIYCP010000596.1 GCA_903924715.1 uncultured beta proteobacterium | reverse complement strand
TGCGACCATCTAAGTCTTTACCCATTTTGCCAACAAGTTGCTCAAACAGGTATTGCTTTTGTTTTTTGTTACGCGCCTCAACGCCATTGAGCACGATAGGATCCACACCCACGCTTTGAGCAATACGCACCAAAGCCTGAACATCTTTCGGGAAGCACGACCCACCGTAACCGCAGCCAGGGCGTAAAAACGCTGGGCCGATGCGTGAGTCTGAACCCATCCCGGCACGTACGTCTTCGACGTTGATACCAAAGCGATCGCACACGTTGGCGATTTCGTTCATGAACGAGATGCGGGTGGCCAGCATAGCGTTTGAAGCGTACTTAATCAGCTCGGCCTCTTTCACGCCCACGGTCAGCAATTGGCTGTCGTTTTTAACGTAGGGTTGATACAGCTTGACCATCTGCGCTTTGGTGGTCTCGCTTTCGGTACCGATCACAATGCGATCCGGATTAAAGAAGTCGTCGATCGCGGCGCCTTCTTTTAAAAACTCGGGGTTACTGGCAACATCAAAATCGATAAAACACTTACGCTGAAACAGTTGCCAGGCGATTTCGCCTTTCACCAAATCCGCAGTGCCGACAGGCACAGTGGATTTATTGATGATGATGGCCGGGCCATCCAGCGTTTGGCCAATTTCTTTTGCGGCGGCCAACACATAGCGTAAGTCGGCCGAGCCATCTTCGCCTTGTGGTGTGCCCACAGCAATAAAAATCAGATTGGCGTTAGTGCTATCGCTGCCAAGCTTGGTCAAACCGTTTTTGATGCTATTTGAAAACTTTAAATTACCACTGGCAATCGAGCCATCAACCACCTCTTTGAGACCCGGCTCATAAATGGGGATGATGCCTTTTTCAAGGCGAGCGATTTTGCTGGGGTCTGTATCGACGCACACTACCGTATTGTCTTTGCTCGACAAGCAGGCTGCGGTCACCAAGCCAACGTAACCAGCACCGACGACTAGAATTTTCATAAACCGACTCTCAAGAAACAACTTAATTTAAAGTTTTCAAACACTGCGCTAACAGTTCAGACACGAATGCTCACGGGCATATAACCGCAAAGATGGCAGGATCATGACTGACTTTCAACAAAAAAGAGCAATACCTCTTAGTTTAGGCAATTTTTGTGACATCTTTGGTCAAAATCATTCTAGAAAGCAGTTGTTGAGCGCTTTGCGCCCACGTTTGCCGCTGAATCTGGCTTGAATCGGGTGTTTTTTGCTGTTTTGCCAGCGCGAGCCAGCTTTGGATGGCCGTAGCCAGCGCCGCGCCGTCGTCACCGGCAAAATACAAGGCGTGCTCTTGGGCGACTTCGCGAAACACTGGGATATCGCGGGCGATGATGGGCAAACCGTGGCGGGCGGCCTCGATCAGGGGTAAACCGAAGCCCTCGGCCTCGCTCGCGGCGATCAAACAGCGCGCTGCGGCGTAGATTTTTTCAAGGTATTCGTCACTGGCCGACTGCATCCAAAACAGCTGATGGCCTAGCTGGGGGTGGGTGCTTAAGCGGGTGGTCAGTGCCTCGGTCAGCCAGCCCGGCTTGCCGACGATGACCAGGTTGGCGGGGATATTTTGAGCCCAAAGTTGCTCGAACGCATCCAACACTTGCCCATGGCGCTTGCGCGGTTCGAGCGTGCCCACCATTAGAAAGCTTGGGACAGAGGCCAGTTGCTGTAATAGCTGAGGGCCATCGTCTGGCATCCCTTTTGAGGGGATTGAGCTTTCAATATCGGCCCCGAGGTGAAACCAGTCAATTTTGAGCGACTGGGCTGCTGTGGGCTGGTTGCGTGCGACCCAGGTTTTTAATTCAGCCGCCACGGCTTGCGAAATACACACGGCGCCGTGCTGTTGGGATACAACCCGCAACCAATTGCCGTATTTTTCAACAAGCTCGGGGGTGAAGGTGTCTTTGA
>CAIYCP010000595.1 GCA_903924715.1 uncultured beta proteobacterium | reverse complement strand
TGACTAGATGGAAAACGATTGGCGTCAGATCGTTAACCGACGCCTCCCGTCATTGAATTACTTCTTATCAAAGGCCGCCTTGGCATCAGCAAGGCATCTATCCTTGGCTGTATCGGCGAATGCGTTGCACTTCTCCTTGGCAACGGTGTACTGGGCATCCGTCTTGTCGGCAGCTGCATCCTTGCGAGCATCGTTGACTGTTTTGTTCGCATCAGTGCGTGCTTCGGTCGTTTTCTCATTCGCCTTGGTTGTCGCGTCCGTGGTCTTTTCTTGTAGCTTTGCGTCGGCTTTTGCTGAGGTCAGCGCCGCATCTGCCTCTTTCACGCAAAGGTCCTTCATGTTGCCCCCCTTGTCGTTGCACTTCTCTTTGGCAACTTTAAAGTCAGCCTCGGCCTTCGCGACGCGGGCTTCGTAGCGCGCTTTCGGACTGGGTTTGTATTCGACCTCCCACTCAGCCTTCGCGACGGACTCTTTACCCTTGGCCTCAGCCATGCAAACATTCTTGGCATTGCCCGCAAGCGAGCCGCACCCGTTTTTGGCAGATTTGTACTGAGCCTCGATCTTCTCCTCTGCGGCTTTGTGCTCAGTTTTGGACATGCTTTGCGCAGAGGAGCTGGCACTGAACGCGAGCGTTAACGCGGCTGCGAAGAGGGTGATGTGTAGTGTTTTCATGATGTTTCCTTTGCATGACGGAGGGATGAGCCGGTTCTACCAATATTTGTCCGGTTCTTGAGCCTGATGTTATGCAAAAAAAAACTGAGCTTCCGTCTGTTAGCGCACGCAGCAACAGACGGTGATGTCCCATCAACGGTGTTCTTAGAAGCGCAAAGCCCCGCACTGTGCGGGGCTCGTAGCATATCGAATCTCTGCGTAGCAGGTTCGCAACTAAAGTTTTGGCGGAGGCGCAGTCCCCGTAGATAGGTTTCGCTAATACTCGCTAATATACACATAATCCATTGATTTAATTGATATTAATAGATTGATTTATTTTTCCAATACCCGCTAATGTGCGCTAACATACGCATACAAAACGTGGGTAGGAATGTGGGTATGAAAATTAATCAATTATCAGCGATCAAAATAAGATCTCTTGCCAAGCCCGGCTATTACCTTGATGGTCAGGGGCTGTATTTGCAAGTCAGCAAGACCGGAACGAAGTCTTGGATCTTCAGGTACACCCGCGACGGCAAAAGCTACGAGATGGGACTAGGCTCAATGCAGACGGTGGGGCTTTCCGACGCGCGAAGCAAAGCACACGACTGCCGAGTGCAACGCCTCAAGGGCATCAACCCACTAGAAGACCGAAATGCTCAGCGCAGCCTTGAGAAGCAGAGCGTGACGTTTTCCTACTGCGCCCACCAATACATTGAGACGCACAAAGCCGACTGGAAGAACGCAAAGCACGCGAGCCAATGGAGTAATACGCTCAAAACTTATGTCGAGCCGATCATTGGTGCACTGCCTGTGAATAAGATCGACACGGCGGCTGTGATGCGCGTGCTCTCTCCAATCTGGCAAACCAAGACCGAGACTGCAACCCGTGTGCGGCAGCGTATTGAGGTGGTACTCGGCTGGGCGGGCGTCATGGGGCACCGCCCCCAAAGTGACAACCCTGCACGATGGAAGGGACATTTAGATAATTTGTTGCCCACTATCGCCAAGAGCAGGCGCCTGAAACATCATCCATCGCTACCTTGGGCGGATATGGGGGCGTTCATGCATGCGTTGCGTCAAATGCAGGGCACTGCTGCCAGAGCGCTTGAGTTCGGCATTCTTACGGCTGCGCGCTCTGGCGAAGTGCGTGGCGCAATGTGGGATGAGATTCGAGATGGTATGTGGATCGTGCCTGCTGACCGCATGAAGGCTGGCAGAGAGCACCAAGTACCCCTCAGCAAGCAGGCAT
>CAIYCP010000594.1 GCA_903924715.1 uncultured beta proteobacterium | reverse complement strand
GGATAACGTGTTGTTTTCAACCTTGACCATGAATCCACAGCCTCTGCACTTAGATAAAGAGTTTGCGTCAAAAACTGAATTTGGACAAATTCTAGTCAACAGCCTGTTTACGTTGGGTCTTGTGATTGGCCTGACCGTCGGTGAAACAACGCTTGGCACGACCATTGCCAATCTTGGTATGACCGACACGCGGTTTCCGCATCCAGTTTTTTACGGCGACACCATTCATGTCGAGACGAAAATCGTTTCAAAGCGTCTAAGTAAGTCTCGTAAAGATGCGGGCATTGTTGAGTTTGAGCATCACGGTATTAATCAGCGCGGCGAAATCGTTTGCATCTGTGTACGTTCAGGGTTTATGAAATGTCGACCCGTCTAAGGTGAAGTCAGCGTTGAGCAACACACGCGCTACGGACACCAAAATGGCCGTCGTGGTATTGGTGGTCTGCTTCATGTTCAATTTGTTAGGGCGTGGCGTCGGGGATGCCTATGTGACGTTTCTGTTGCCGCTCGAAACACAATTTGGCTGGAGCCGCTCAGAGATCTCGAGTGTTTACTCGATCTATATGTTGGCCAACGGCTTTTCTGCGCCGTTTATTGGCATTTTGTTTGACCGCATGGGCCCGCGCATCGTGTATGCGTTGGGATTCTCCAGCTTAGGTTTGGGGTATTTGACTGCCGGCAGTTTGACCGAACTATGGCAGTTTCATTTGTGTGTTGGTGTAGCCGGCGGCATCGGCGTCACATCTTTGGGGATGGTGCCTGCCCAAAGTTTGATTAGCCGTTGGTTTCCGCACAACACCAGCACGGCGATCGGAATCGCGTATGCGGGCTTCGGTGCAGGTACGTTAGTGATGGTTCCTTTTGCGCAATACCTAAATGAATTGGTTGGTTGGCGCCACGCGTACCATATCCTTGGCGCAATAATCTTGTTGATTTTGCCGTTTGTGATGGCGTTGCCTTGGCGCATCATCCGAGCAGGCCACTCTGATTACGTGCGGTCTGTCGCCGCTGCCCCAAGGGCGACGCATATGCTCGCGCCGCTGCGCGCTGCCATGAAGTCCCCGGGGTTTTGGGCGCTTGGACAGGCGTTCTTCTTCACGTCGGTTGTCATCTATACCGTGTTGGTGCAGGCCATCGCCTTTTTAGTTGAGTCGGGGTTCACTGCGCTTGAAGCCGCCAGTGCCTTTGGCGTTGCGGGCATGCTTTCAGTACTTGGCGTTGGCTCATCAGGCAAGCTTGCCGACAAGTTCGGTCATCGTGTGATTGTGAGCATCACGTTTACCTGTACATTTTTAGGGCTCGCGAATTTGTTGGCAATGGCCTTTTATCCGTCTGGGTGGTTCTTGATTGGGTTTGTTGCCTTTTTTGGAATCGCTCAGGGCGCCCGCGGTCCGATCATTTCTGGGCTTTGCACAAGATTATTTCCCGGGCCAGGGCTGGCGACTATTTATGGCACGCTGTATACCTTTATGTCGATGGGAGCTGCGGGCGGAGCGCTGTTGTCGGGTTGGCTGCACGACCTGACAGGCGGTTACACCGTGAGCATTATGTTTTCGATGGCGATGGTGTTTTTCGCTGTGTCTCCCTTTTTATTCTCGCGTACGCTGCGTAAATTCGATTAAGTATTGTCCTCAGACTCATTCGTTTGTACGGGCTCTCTTGACCTTTACGTAGATTATGGGATCATGCCGATCATTCCCATCGTTTAGAGATGTGTCATGCAAAGCAGAGCTGAGTTTTTTATTCAAGCGGCAACCAAGATGGTTGTTGCTTTATCTTGTTTTATGTTCGCAGCGAATCCAGCGCACGCCGCACTGGTAGATGATCTGCTGGATGGGCAACATGTGCTCTTGATGCGCCATGCAGACGCTCCCGGCGTTGGAGACCCGCCTGGCTACAAACTTGATCAGTGCGAGACGCAACGTAATCTTGGTGATGTCGGCCGAAAACAATCCGTCGAGATCGGACGATGGTTGGTATCGCAGGGCGTCGTAAACCCAAGGCTCTTCAGCAGTGCTTGGTGTCGTTGCTTGGACACGGCACGCTTGATGTCGTTAGGAAGTGTTTCGGTTGAACCCTCGTTAAATTCGTTCTTTGACGAGATGAGTTTGGCTAAGCGCCAAACAATTGCTTTGCAAGAATTCGTTTCAAAGAGACTGAAAACCGAACCCAAACAGCCGTTGATACTTATCACGCATCACGTAAATATTGAGGCATTTACGGGACGCATCGTGGGAGTGGGCGATATGGTGCTTGTTCGCGTAAACGCAGAGGGTAGCCATGTGAGTCATCAACTGTTTCCGAGTCCGCGGCCCTAGGTTTATCTGAGATATATTTTTTGGTCTCAGCCTCGGCCAGCATTTTAGAAGTGGGACTTGATCGACTGCAAAATACGACCTTTTGCCTGTGCCATTTCATCTAGGATTGTGTAGTGATTCAGGCCGGGCATGTTCTCGAATACGCCGGGTGCCTTTAAATTTGCACGGTAAGCGGCAAACTCGATCGTTTGGGCTTGCATGGCGGGTAGCTCGGCCTCTCCGACAAACAGATCAAGCACTTTGCCAACCGTGGCGGGTAATTTAATTGGCGAAAAACGCAGTGCGCTTGCCTCGTCTAGGCCAAGCTTGTCATTCAAATAGCAATGACGCATGGGTTCAATATCATAAATGCCACTGATGGCAGTACCACCGATCACGCAGGGTTCATCTAGCGCCATGGCGGTTAAATGACCGCCCGCAGACCAACCGCTGAGCCAGATGCCCGGATTGCTCGCGCGTCGCGCCGCGATTTTTTGACTGACGGCACGTAGGCCCAGACGGATATCTTGAACGATCTGATCCATCTTTGCTTCGGGTGCTAGGGTGTAGCCCATCATCGCGACGCTGATCCCCGCTTCGAGAAAGGCCGGTACGATGAAGGTGAAATCGGTTTTTGCTCTGTTCTGCCAGAAGCCCCCATGAATGAAGGCGACGACCGGGCTTTGATCGCCCGCCGAAAAATAGTCATACGATTGTCGGGCACCACTGCCGTACGAGAGATCAAGGTGCGTAGCGTGGGCAGCTCGAAACTCTTGGCTACGGCGACCCCAGGCCTCAAGGATTGCGGCGCTGTTGCTGACGGCTTTTGAGTTGTTGTAGGCGTCGTCGCGTTGTTCGCGTGTAAGAGTCGTCGACATAATGTGGCTCGCGTTTGATTTTTAGGTTGGACGGCGCCTGAGTGCCAAGCATTTGCGTATCGGCTGCAGGGGGTCGCGCGGTGCCTTAGCTTACCCCGAATTCAGGGTTTTCGTGGATGATCCGCCTATTTAGATATAGGATTATTGGTCAGTTTTCAGTGCCGTATAAAATAATGCGTAAAGCAACCCCTATTTAAGCTGTAAGACTTTTTCAGGATTGACCGCGTGACTGAACAGACGATTTATCTTCTTAAGGCTTTTTTCTTGGGTATTGTCGAAGGCCTGACTGAATTTTTGCCAATCTCAAGCACAGGGCATCTGATTTTGTTTGGCCACTTGATCGAGTTTTCTTCGAACGAAGCGAAAGTGTTTGAGGTGGTGATTCAGTTGGGGTCCATTCTTGCCGTGATGTGGATCTTCAGGGCGCGTTTGGTTCAGCTCGTGGTGGGAACCTTGCGATTAGATCCGGTTGAAGTCGCGTTTATGCGTAACCTGCTGATCGCTTTTTTGCCCTCTGCAATCGTGGGGTTACTCTTCATTAAAGCGATTAAATCGTTATTTTTTCATCCAGGCGTGGTGGTTGTGACTTTGGTCGTGGGCGGCTTCATTATGTTGTGGGTCGAACGCCATCGCCCTGCAAGCGGCGTTGACCCGCGCGCAAGTGCCTTAACACTTGAACAGATCACTTGGCGCCAAGCGCTTGTGGTGGGGCTGTCGCAATGTCTGGCCATGGTGCCGGGTACCTCGCGCTCAGGCGCGACGATTATCGGTGGGATGCTGTCTGGCATTCAACGCAAAACCGCGACTGAGTTTTCATTTTTTCTTGCGATGCCCACGATGCTGGCGGCGGCCCTTTACGATACGTATAAGCATGCTGGCTTATTGAGCCAACAAGATATGCTCGCGATTGTCGTCGGTTTTATCAGTGCGTTTTTAAGTGCGCTGTTCGTAGTGCGTGCGGTACTCGCATTCGTTTCGCGTCACACCTATCGCGTATTTGCGATTTATCGCATCGTGTTGGGTGTGGTGGTGGGGGCTTGGTTGGTCTGGGCCCGTTAACCCAAGCCACTTACGTTTATTCGGCAGTCACTCCAGAATCCTGAATAATTTTTTTCCATTTTTCGCTGTCACTTTTAATCAGCGCAGAAAATTCTTCAGCCGAGTTAGACATGGGAACCAGCCCCACCTCTTGAAACCGCGTACGCAAGGCGGGATCTTGGATCGCTTCGCGTAGCGCACGATTCATGCGTTCAATAATGGGGGCGGGAGTGCCGGCAGGCGCCGAGAGGCCGTACCAATTATTGATTTCAACGCCCTTCATGCCGGCTTCGGCCATCGTGGGTACGTCTGGAAATAAGGGAAAGCGTTTGCTTGATGCCAAGGCAATCGCCCTCAGCCTGCCCGCGCGAATATGGCTTAACCCGCCAGGAATCGTTAAAAACTCTATCTGAGTGCGGCCCGCGACAAGATCGATAACCGCTTGAGCGCCCCCTTTGAAGGGAATGTGCTGAATGCGCACATTCGCTTGCAGTCTGAACAGTTCACCGGCTAAGTGATCGGCGCCGCCCGTGCCCGAGGAGCCAAAAAATACCTGATCCGGGTTGGCCTTGAGGTAGGCGATCAATTCGTTTAGATTGTTCGCGGGTACCGAGGGATGAACCGCTAAAATCAAGGGAGCATCTGCCATCAGCGAGACAGGCGAAAAATCCTTTTGCGCATTAAAAGGAATATTTTTGTACAGATATGGATTGATAGCGATGGGGCCTGCATAGGCCATCAAAAAGGTATAGCCATCCGGCGCAGCCTTGGCAACGTAGTCTGTGCCAATATTGCCGCCGCCGCCCGCCTTGTTTTCAACCAGCATGGTTTGACCCAGAGAGGCCGTGAGCAGTTGAGCGATGCTACGTACGGTGATGTCTGAAGCACCACCGGCGACATAGGGCACAACGATTCTGACGGGCTTGGTGGGCCAGGCCTCGTCCGCGAGTGCGATCTGGATGTGACCGAGAAGCACGAGTGTGCTGAGCGCACACAGTATGACGGCTTTACGCAAGGCTTTCACTAAGTGCATGTCTGGTGCGCCATAAAACGTTCGAAGAAGTGAACAGGGTTTGATCTGAAGGACTGTAGCAGTCGTTGTCGCTTGGTCAGTCGACTGTAGCAGTCTCCTCCAGTATCGTCTATTAAAAATTGAGTGCGTGCCGATTTGGCGATTTCTGCTATTTAGTAGTAACTTCTTGCAGGTTTTAAAAAATTATTGAATTTGCTCAGGCACACTGAGCTGCTTAACCCCAAAAGGAAGTCCGATGCGTTTATTCAGTTATCAAGATCAAAGCCAACAAAAACGTGTGGGCTTATTGCGCGCCAAAGACTCGAGCGAGTTTATTGACTTAGCGGCGACCGATGCGAGTTTGCCTAAAACGATGCTAGAAATCATTTCAACTGCGGGGGCCATGGAACGTATTACGCAGGTTTCAAAGAGTGCAACGGCCGTCGTCAAAGCGGTTCAAAGTGTTCAGTTCATTCCAGTGATCGATAACCCAAGCAAAATCATCTGCCTGGGCTTGAATTATGCCGATCACGCAGCCGAAGGTGGTCATGCTCGCCCCGAGTACCCTAGTTTTTTTATGCGCGGCCCGAGTTCAATGGTGGGGCATTTGCAGCCAATGATCCGTCCAAAGGTATCTGATAAGTTTGATTATGAAGCTGAGTTGGCCTTTGTGGTGGGCAAGCGTGCCAAGCATTTGACAGCGGCGAATGCACTGGATTGTTTGGCAGGCTATAGCGCGTTTAACGACGGGAGCCTGCGTGATTATCAACGCAAATCAACGCAATGGACGATCGGCAAAAACTTTGATGCAACAGGCGGCTTTGGCCCCTGCCTGGTGACCCCAGATGAGTTGCCACGCGCGGCCGATGGCCTGCGGATTCAATCGCGACTCAATGGCCAGATCATGCAAGATGCCAACACCAAAAACTTTTTGTGGGGCATTGTTGAAACGCTGGTCTTGATTACCGAGTGCATGACACTAGAGCCGGGCGATGTCGTGATTACGGGCACGCCAGCAGGTGTGGGCTATGCAAGAAAACCACCGGTGTTTATGAAGGCAGGCGATACGATCGAGATTGAGATCGAAGGTGTGGGCGTGTTGAGCAATCCCATTGCCGATGAATAGCGACTAATTTTTTAGTCTACCAACACGGTCGTGACAATGAATATCACAATGTCACGACCGATCAAACAATTTACAGCACGCCTTGCTCGTAGAACTTGGCGATTTCTTCGGGCGAATAACCCACTTCTGCTAACACTTCAGCAGTGTGTTCACCCCATTGTGGTGCGGTAGTCACGACATCAGCGGGCGTGCGACTCAAGACGGTTGGCAAAGTAATAAAACCTTTTTCTTTGCCGTTTTTGTCTTTGACCATCTTAGAAATGTGTGATTGCTTGATGTGCTCGTCGGCAAACATTTCAGGAACGTTATAGACCGGGCCTGCGGGTACGCCTGCGTTGTTTAAATTGTCGACCCAATAGGCAACCGTTTGCGTGCGAAACACTTCATTGAGGGCCTTGTTACATTTGGCGCGATTGACGGCACGCGTTTTTTCGTTAGCGAAATCAGGATCAGCCATCCAGTCTGGACGCTTGGCGAGTTCGCACAAACGCACCCAATTGCCTTGACCTGAAGCACCCAGGTTAAAGACGCCGTCACTGGCTTCAAATAAGCCCATGGGGCTTGAGGTGGGGTGGTCGTTACCGGCCTGTCCGGCCACATCACCTTCGTTCAAGTAGCGCGCTGCTTGAAAATCCATCATTGCAATTTGTGCATGCAACAGCGATGCATGAACCCACTGCCCTTTGCCTGAACGTTCGCGCTCAAGGAGTGCGGTCAAAATGCCAATGCCTGCATACAAGCCTGCGCTCATGTCAGCGACAGCAAGGCCTGCACGTACGGGGCCTTGACCTGGGATGCCGGTCACAGACATCAAACCACCCATGCCTTGCATAATCTGGTCAAAACCAGGGCGCGAGGCGTAGGGGCCTTCTTGACCATAGCCAGAGATGCTGGCCAAAATGATGCGTGGGTTGACCTTGGCGAGCGATTCATAGTCAACGCCCAATTTGTTTTTAATATCTGGACGCCAGTTTTCAACCACCACGTCGGCGGTTTTCACCAGACGCATCATGATGTCGAGCGCGCCTGGTTTTTTCAGATTTAAGGTCATCGCCCGCTTGTTGCGGTTTAAGTTCTGAAAGTCGCCCCCTTCGCGGTTTGCGGCAAACATGCCTTCGTTTGGATCCACGCCTTTAGGGGGTTCGATACGGATAACGTCCGCGCCGAAGTCGGCGAGCAAGCGCACGCAGTTTGGGCCCGCGCGCACGCGAGACATATCGAGAACTTTAAGGTTTGAAAGTGCTGAAGAAGCCTGAATTTTTGACATGATTTTCGATTTAGATTGAATGGCGAAGTTGGCCGGACAGATTTTTCTGTCAATTCGAGTGTACTGCCCGACTTTCGAGGTCTTTTATAAGTTGCTTTAGGTGTTTTTGCAAGTGATACTGCTAGACTAGTAGCGATTAACAATGTCCAAAAAAGGGGAAATTACGTGGCAGAGCCAAGCATTGAGAAAAAAACCATCGTCGGCAGCATCATTGCTGAGAAAAAAGGGGCGATTGGAACCATCCTGATCTCGAACCCAAATAAGATGAATGCCATGTCGGTGCAGATGTGGATGGACCTGCCCAAGGCGATTCGAGCCTTCGATGCGGATCCTGAGGTACGGGTCATCGTGATCGTGGGTCAAGGCGAAAAGGCCTTTGTCTCGGGCGCTGATATTTCTCAGTTTGATACGTTGCGCAGCTCGCCAGAAACCCAGTTGGCCTACGAAGACGCCGTTTCTGACTCAATGAGTGCACCGGTTGAGTGTTCAAAGCCGGTGATTGCTCAAATTCGCGGGTTTTGTTTCGGCGGTGGCTTAGGCCTGGCCGCAGCTTGCGATATTCGAATTTGTACAGAAGATGCAACTTTCAGAATGCCGGCAGCCCGCCTAGGCTTGGGCTATGGTCACAAGGGCATTAATCGTT
>CAIYCP010000593.1 GCA_903924715.1 uncultured beta proteobacterium | reverse complement strand
GGTTCCGGCGACGGCCGAAATCGTGCTTGAAGGGCATTTGCTACCCAGCTCAGATCCGCGCGCGCTCAAACCCGTTGTCCCTCAAGGCGTGAACCCGCCCCCGGCCTCTGACTACGAACTCGCGCTTGAAGGCCCGTATGGCGATCACACTGGTTACTACAACGAGCAAGACTGGTTTCCTGTCTTTACCGTTGATCGCATCACGATGCGTCGCAATCCGATTTATCACACGACCTACACGGGCAAGCCACCCGATGAACCTGCCGTACTGGGTGTGGCACTCAACGAAGTGTTCGTGCCAATTCTGCGCCGTCAGTTGCCAGAGATTGTCGATTTTTATTTGCCCCCAGAAGGCTGTAGCTATCGCTTAGCTGTCGTGTCGATTCGCAAACAATATCCGGGCCACGCCAAGCGCGTGATGTTTGGTTTGTGGAGTATTTTGCGGCAATTTATGTACACAAAATTTATCGTCGTTGTCGACCAAGACATCAACCCGCGCGACTGGAAAGAAGTCGTCTGGGCCATGACCACACGCATGGATCCCGTACGCGACACCTTACTGGTTGAAAACACGCCAATCGATTACCTGGATTTTGCCTCGCCCGTGTCTGGCCTTGGCGGAAAAATGGGGCTCGACGCCACCAACAAATGGCCAGGCGAAACGCAACGCGAGTGGGGAACGCCAATTACGATGGATGCGGCAACCAAGGCGCGCGTGGATGCGATTTGGGGCGAGCTGGGGCTTTAGTGAACGATGAGTTAAACCATTTAATTTACTTCGTATCAGGCCGCGCTAGATTGTTATCACTCGCTTAACGCGCCTCGGCGTAACGCGATCAGGGCGCGGCAAGCGGGTTAAGGACGCACTATTGCGGGCGAGCGTCTGCACTGAGCTCTTTTTGCACTTCTCCGAGCACGGCATATTCTTTATCAATGTATTGCCGAAGCGCCTCACCAGTGAGCGTCGCTGAGGTTTCGCCTTGCTCTTTTAGATAGTCAGTAAAACGTCGGTCAGTCACCGCACGAAGAAATGCCTGCTCGAGTCTTTTAATGATGTCGGTCGGCGTTCCCTTGGGCGCAACAAGTACCCGCCAGGTCAACATTTCATAGGCTGCCATTCCCAAACCCTCTAGGCCGGTCGCCTGTGGAAAGACTGGATTGTTTGACGCCGATGTCAACAATAAACATTTGGCACGACCCGCTTTCATATGCGGCAAAATGCTCGCAATACCACCGGCATAAATTGAAATGTGTCCACCTAAAAAATTGCTCACGGTCACAGTCGCGCCGCTAAAGGGCACAGCTTGCACCCGAACACCCAGAACTTTAAAAATGCGTTCAAGTCCCAGGTGCAAAGACCCCCCCAATCCTTCCGTTCCATAGCTATAGCGGTTTGGAGCACTTTTTAACTGAGCGATAAAATCTGCACCCGTGTCCGCTTCAAACTCCGGGCGTACACACAATACGAAAGGCGCCTTCGAAAACTGAATCACAGGAATGTAGTCATCCAGTTGATAGGTCACAGGCTGGTTATGCGGGCTTGCCGTCAAGGGGCCATTCCAAACTGCGGCTAGCGTATAACCGTCTGGTCGCGCCTTAACCAACTGACCAATACCAATCGTGCCGCCCGCGCCAGCCTTATTGACCACTGTTAAAGTTTGATTCAAGTCACCTTTAACAAGATCGGCTAATAATCGAGTCTGTATATCCATGCCGCCGCCGGCAGCAATCGGCACAATCAGCTCGATCGGCTTGGTTGGAAACGTTTGCCCGTGGACGTGACTGAAAGCAAGCAAGCCCGCTGTGAAAGTAAATAGCAAACGTTTAAACATTGGTATCCTTCAGTTCAATTGACCAAACAGCCCTAACGCAGCACCTTCACTTCGATCACCGAGCGCTGCCCCGAATGCTCGATCTCTTGCTTCATCACCAAATTCGTGGCGGGACAAAACCAGTCTGTTACCTGGGATGGAATCGAAGGGATCGGCAATTGCATGCCTTGAACGAAGGCCGTCGTCGCCTCGGTATGACGGGAGTACCGCACAGGCCAGCAAGATAACTTACCCGCAGCAGTCTGAATGGTTTGTTGCGTACCAACAGTTTTTTCACCCATTTGTATGCCAATGGGCGTGGTGGGCCCACGCTTTGGATCACCCGCCATCAAACTATAGGACTGTGGCGGAAACTTTTGCCCCGCCGCTTGAATGGGCGCGCCGAAACCAAACAAACCTAATAACTGGGCATCAAAGGTCGCCGTGTCGGCCGCCTTGCCGGGACGCGCGTTGGACACGCTCGTGTTGCGACCGTTCACCACGATTGAATGATCGATATCGTTCGATCCACTTAAAAAACTGACGAACGCATATTTAGCAAAACCCTTGACCTGCGCCTGGCAAACCGTCGTCGAAGTTTTTTTCACCTGACTGAAGGTCAGTTTGGCCGACACTGTCAACATGCCTGAACTGCCAATTTCAATCACACCACCGTTGTGAAAAAATTTGGCATCGCAAATCTCAGCTTGCGCTGTCACACACAACCCGAACCCAGTTGCAAAGAGTAAACCCACGCAAAAGCTACTGAGCCGCTTGCGCATCATCGCGCAGCCAACCAAGCGATCAATGCGTTTTCAAAGGATCGTGCTTCGTGCGCACGCTCATGATTCACCATACTCACCACCACATAGCGTTTGCCGCTGGCGCCCCAAACATAACCCGCCACTGAACGCACATCACGCAACGCACCCGTTTTTAAATGCGCCATTGACTTGGTTGACGGATCACGCAGACGATTCCGCGTAGTGCCATCTGAGCCAAGAATGGAAAGTGAAGCGACATACTCAGGCATGACCGGTGACGCCCACGCCTTCTGTAGCATCTGCGCCAAACTCGCGGCCGACACGACACCGTTGCGCGACAAGCCAGAACCGTTGTCCAACACCATCCCCTGCATCGGTAAACCTTGGCGCGCCAAAATCTCTCGCGCAACTTGAACGCTACCATCTACGGTGGCTGGACGACGGCCCGCCTCAGCACCGATCGTCAGTAACAACACTCGCGTCATCACGTTGTTACTATGCTTATTGATTAAACGGATCGCCTCGGACAGTGGTGGGGATTGATGCGAAGCCACAATCACCGATGACGCAGGAATCGTGCCACTGCGAATAGGTCCGGTGATCACACCGCCAAGTTCTTGCCAAAGCGAGCGCAAGACGCGAGCACCATACTCTTGTTGCGAAAAGGCAAGACGAAACACGTCAAACTCGCCACACGAACCAAAGGCCTTTCCCGACACACGAAACTTCACTGCGCCCTCGGTCATGATGATATCCGTGCTGATATTGGGCGAGCCTGGGCACACGCCATCCACCCATTGCACGTTACCGTCTATTTGCACACCCTCCATGGGTGGATCCACAAACGACTTCCAACTGCGCGTGCCAGGATCTGGCGAAAACACTAGGCGCACCGCGCCAAAGCCCACCATAAAAGCATCAGGGCTCGCGTTATACGGGCTATAGGCCGAACCATCGAAGGCGCCTGGATCAATCGTTACCTCACCAAAAACGGATCGATCAATCACGATGCCTGGGATCTCACGCACGCCACGCAGACGTAAATCGCGCAGCAAGCGCCAAAGATCTTGCAACAAAAAGGTGGGATCACCACCCGCCCGAATATATAGCGGACCGTTTAGTACACCCTGTTCTGAGACCTTGGCATCCGGACCAATCAACAGATCCGTGTTCCACGTGTAATTTGGGCCCAAACGCGAAACTGCCGCATAGGTGGTCACCATTTTCATGACCGAGGCCGGGTTGCGCGGCAACTCGGGTGCCAATGCAAACAACTGGGGCCCACCGATTTCTTGAACCAGTACGGATAACGATGACTCAGGCAGTTTTGTCTGTGCCCAGGCACGCGCCAGCTCAGGTGGCAGCGCTGTTTGCGCACAGGCGTTGATAGCGCCCAGGGCCGCACAGCAGCTCAGCCCCACTACGCACCCCACCCGTCTGAGCAAAACGACCGCCTTGTTCCACCACGGTGCTAAATGAACACGTATGCCTGCCTGAAAAACCGTCATTCCCGTCGCCTGTTTCTTGATGCCAACCCACAGCATACAAAAAAAGTACCCCAACAGGCTTAAAATGCGCGGTCTCGCCTTGCTCACGCTGCAAAAACAGCTTGAACACACCCTAACAATTTGCCACGAACCCGAATTAACGTGATCGCCCCACTAAACGTTGCTGATTTTGACTACGCGTTGCCAAGCGAGCTCATCGCGCAAACGCCTGCGCCCACACGCACGGCCAGTCGATTGCTGCACGGTGATCAAACCGGTCAACTGCACGACAAATTATTTACCGATCTGCTCAGCTTGTTGCGACCCAATGATTTATTAGTATTCAACGACACACGTGTGATCAAAGCCCGCCTCTTCGGCCACAAGACCACAGGCGGCAAAGTCGAAGTGCTCATCGAGCGTGTCACTGCCGTTGATCAGGCCTTGGCGCATATCCGCTCAAGCAAATCACCCGCTCCTGGCAGCGCCTTGCGTCTCGCCGAGGCCTTTAATGCCCGGATACTCGGCCGCGAAGAGGACCTCTTTGCGCTCGAATTTGAGCGACCCATTCTTGAATTGCTGGATGAGTTTGGCGCCACGCCCTTACCACCCTACATCACGCATCAACCCGATGAAGCGGATATCCAACGTTACCAGACGATTTACGCGCGAGATCCGGGTGCGGTCGCGGCGCCCACTGCGGGGCTGCATTTTGATCAGACGATGTTTGAACAACTTGATCAGGCGGGCATTGCACGGGCCTTTGTGACCTTGCACGTGGGGGCTGGCACCTTTCAACCAGTGCGCGTTCAGACCCTCGCCGAGCACGTCATGCACGCTGAACGCTACACCGTGCCGCAAAACACGATCGAAGCCATCGCGCGCGCGCGCAGCCTAGGAGGCCGTGTCATTGCGGTGGGCACGACCAGTGTGCGTGCGCTTGAAAGTGCGGCCAAGCTATCGCCAGCACTGACGCACCCCCAGTCGGGAGACACTCGGTTATTTATTACCCCGGGCTTTAACTACCAAGTCATTGACGCGATGATTACAAACTTTCACTTGCCCCAATCGACACTATTAATGTTAGTGTCGGCTTTCATCGGCCTAGAACAGATGCGTGGCGCTTACCAACATGCCATCCGTGAGCGTTATCGATTTTTTAGTTATGGCGACGCCATGTTTCTTGAACGGAATCCTACACTGTGACAACCCCCACGCCGGCACACACCTCTGCTCAGCCCACAAGTCAAACCGGGCTCGGTTTTGAGCTACTGGCCACCGATGGCCTGGCACGACGGGGACGCATGACGCTCAACCATGGCATAGTAGACACACCGATTTTTATGCCAGTTGGCACCTATGGCACCGTCAAAGCCATGATGCCGCACGAACTGATCGAAGTCGGCTCACAGATTGTGCTGGGCAATACCTTTCACCTATGGCTACGCCCAGGCACTGAAGTCATTGCCAAGCATGGCGGCTTGCATGGATTTATGCAATGGCATCAGCCCTTGCTCACCGACTCAGGCGGCTTTCAGGTATTTAGTTTGCAAGGGATGCGCAAAATCACCGAAGAAGGTGTCAAGTTTGCCTCGCCGATTGACGGGGCGCGACTCTTTTTAACACCTGAAGAGTCGATGCGTATCCAAACCGAGCTGAATTCAGATATCGCCATGGTCTTTGATGAATGTACGCCTTACATGATCAACGATCGCCCGGCGACGCCTGAAGAAGCTGCCGTTTCGATGCGGATGTCCTTGCGCTGGGCCAGACGTTCGCGCGAAAGTTTTGATGCCCTCAACAACCCCAATGCGCTTTTTGGGATCGTTCAAGGTGGGATGTTCGAAAATTTACGCGACGAATCGCTCGAGGGACTAAAAGAGATTGGCTTTCATGGCTACGCCATCGGCGGGCTGTCGGTGGGCGAACCAAAAGAAGACATGATGCGGATACTTGCCCACGTCGCACCACGGCTTCCGGCAAACGCACCGCGCTATTTAATGGGAGTCGGCACCCCTGAAGACTTAGTACAAGGCGTGGCACAGGGCATCGACATGTTCGACTGCGTCATGCCGACCCGTAACGCACGCAACGGCTGGCTTTTTACCCGTTTTGGTGATGTCAAAATTCGCAACGCTCAATACCGCGACGATATCTTGCCACTTGACCCCAGCTGCACTTGCCACACTTGCAAGAACTTTTCGCTGTCTTATCTGCATCATCTGCAAAAATCGAACGAAATCACTGGTTCGCGTCTAAATACGGTCCATAACCTTCATTTTTACCTGACAATCATGGCCGAAATGCGCCAAGCCATAGAGAATGGCAGTTTTCAAGCTTGGCGGGCACAATTTACAAGAGATCGCGCCACCAAGTCGGTACAATAGCCAGCGTTTCACATTTACTAAAGGAGACCTTAATGTCTGCTCAGACAATTTCCAGCATCGTGCTGGCTCAAGCCGCTGACACCGCCAGTTCGTTGATGGGTATGGCCCCTATCGTTTTGATGTTTGTGGTGCTCTACTTTTTAATGATTCGTCCACAAATGAAACGCCAAAAAGAGCACAAAGCGCTGTTGGCCGCCCTGGCAAAAGGCGACGAGGTCATCTGTGCAGGTGGCTTGCTTGGCAAAGTCAGCAAAGTCAGCGACAGCTATGTCACCATCGAAATTTCTGAGCACAGCAACACGCCAATCGAAGTTGTGATGCAAAAAGCGTCTGTCGCAACTGTGCTGCCTAAAGGCACGATCAAAGCGCTGTAATAATTTTGATCAACCCCCGTCGCATGTTGCCTCGGGGTCAAACCTTTTCTGATCTCAGTCGGCAATGAACCGCTATCCTATTTGGAAATACCTGACGGTGCTGGTCGCGGTTGTGATCGGCCTTCTCTATACGCTCCCTAATCTGTATGGCGAATCGCCTGCCGTGCAGATTTCAAGTGCAAAATCAACCCTGAAACTTGATGTGGGCATGCTTGATCGCGCCCAAGACATCTTGAAAAAAGCGGGCCTTGTAAGCTCTGGGGCTGCCTTCGAGCAAAATGGTCCGGTCGGTACGGTACGCGTGCGTTTTGCCAATACGGATCAACAAATTCTAGCGCGCGATACGATCGAAAAAGCGCTGAACCCAAATGCCGCCGATGCGGCCTATACCGTTGCACTGAACTTGCTCCCGGCATCGCCAAGTTGGCTCAGCGCGATTGGCGCACACCCAATGTACCTTGGACTTGATTTACGTGGTGGCGTGCACTTTTTGTTACAGGTCGATATGCAAGGTGCGCTCACTGCCCGCTACGACTCTCTGGTCACCGATCTGCGCGCAGCGCTACGCGATCAAAAAATTGAGAATACCGGCATCGAGCGCAGTGCCATGTCCGTCATCCTGTCGTTTTCAAGTACAGCGAACCGCGACCGCGCCATTAATACCCTGCGCACACGTAATCCTGACCTGCAAATGCTTGAGCGCGCTGAGGGTGATCGGCAACAAATCGTTGGCACACTCAGCCAGGCGGCAATCACCGCCGTGCAAGCCAACGCACTGAAGCAAAACATCACCACCCTGCACAATCGTATTAATGAATTAGGCGTCGCCGAGCCCGTCATTCAGCAACAGGGCGCAGATCGCATCGTCGTACAGCTGCCTGGCGTACAAGATGTCGCAAAAGCCAAAGATATATTAGGCCGCACAGCCACGCTAGAAATTCGCATGGTTGACGACTCGCCCGCGGCGACCAGCGCCCTAGCCGCTGGCACCGTCCCCTTTGGCCTTGAACGCTATCAAGATCGTGATGGTCGTCCACTATTGCTTCGCCGCCAAGTGATCTTAACGGGTGAAAATTTGCAGGATGCGCAAGCGGGCCGCGACAACCAGTCGCAACAAGCCGCCGTACACCTCACGCTCGATTCAAAAGGCGCCCGAATTTTTCGCGATGTCACACGCGACAACGTTGGCAAACGAATGGCCATTTTGTTGTTTGAAAAAGGTCGCGGCGAAGTCGTCACCGCTCCGGTGATTCGTGGAGAGATCCCGGGTGGTCAAGTACAAATCTCAGGCAGCATGTCTGCTGAAGAGGCGGCCGATACCGCCTTGCTGCTGCGTGCAGGCTCGCTTGCCGCCCCCATGGAGATTATCGAAGAACGCACGATTGGTCCAAGCTTAGGCGCTGAAAATATTGCCAAAGGCTTTAACTCAACGCTTTATGGTTTTATTGCGATCGCCATTTTTATGCTGATCTACTATCAGCTGTTTGGTGCATTCTCAACCGTAGGTCTGGCACTGAACGTGCTGATGCTGCTCGCAATCTTATCCATGCTGCAAGCCACCCTGACTCTGCCTGGCATTGCCGCAATTGCGCTCACGCTTGGTATGGCGATCGATGCCAACGTGCTGATTAATGAGCGTATCCGCGAAGAGCTTCGCAATGGCGAGGCACCACAACAAGCGATTAATCTTGGGTTTGAACGCGCCTGGGGCACGATTCTTGATTCAAACTTAACAACGCTGATCGTTGGTGTAGCGCTATTGGTGTTTGGCTCTGGCCCGGTGCGCGGCTTTGCGGTAGTGCATTGCCTGGGTATTTTGACCTCAATGTTTACCTCGGTCGTGGGTGTACGCGCCTTGGCGAACCTTTGGTACGGCCGTCAAAAGAAACTCCAGTCGATTTCGATTGGCACTGTCTGGAAACCAAAAGACTGACTGTAGGATTGAACTTCACGCTTGGCAAAGCAACCGCTTTGTCAGCAATTGCTTAGTACATAAAAGATCATGGAATTTTTCAGAATCGGTCGCACGATCCCTTTCATGCGCCACGCGTTGATCTTAAACGCGATTAGCTTTATTACCTTCGTTCTCGCCGTGTTCTTTATCGTGACACGCGGCTTTCACCTGTCGATCGAATTTACCGGCGGCACCGTGATGGAAGTCAACTACACCCAGTCTGCACCCCTCGAGCAAGTGCGTAATGTGGTGTCCGGCTTAGGCTATACCGATTTTCAAGTGCAAAATTTTGGCACCTCTCGCGACCTCATGATTCGCCTGCCTTTGACGCCTGGCCAAAGCTCGACGACGCAAAGCGAAACGGTCATGAAGGCGCTGAAAGCCGCTGACGCTACCGCTGACTTGCGCCGCGTTGAATTTGTCGGGCCTCAGGTTGGCCGTGAACTCGTTGAAAATGGCTTGCTGGCCTTACTGTTCGTCATTATCGGTATCGTGCTCTACCTTGCGATTCGCTTTGAATGGAAGTTTGCAGTCGCAGGCGTGCTAGCAAACTTGCACGACGTCATCATCATTTTGGGATTCTTTGCTTTTTTTGGCTGGGAATTTTCACTTTCAGTTCTAGCAGGTGTGCTGGCCGTCTTGGGCTATTCAGTGAACGAGTCGGTGGTGATCATGGATCGGATTCGTGAAAACTTTCGCAAAGAGCGCAATATGCCGGTGGCCGAGGTCATTAATGGCGCAATTACGCAGACGATTTCGCGCACGATCATCACCCACGGCAGCACACAAATGATGGTCATGGCCATGCTCATTTTTGGCGGCCCGACACTGCATTACTTTGCGCTCGCACTCACCATTGGTATTTGGTTTGGTATCTATTCTTCTGTATTTGTTGCGGCTGCGATTG
>CAIYCP010000592.1 GCA_903924715.1 uncultured beta proteobacterium | reverse complement strand
CGCTGCGTTTTGCCCAGGCGTGCATTGACCCACGTCAGTAGTGCATCTCGATCGATGGTTGCTGTTGGCCTTAAGACAACATAGCCAACAGGTGTTTCGCCCCAAGCCCTTGAGGGTACGCCAATGACGGCGGCTTCAGCGACGTCAGGATGCTGTTCGAGCTCTGCTTCGAGATCGCTTGGATAGATATTAAAACCGCCTGAGATCACCATGTCTTTTTTGCGATCTGACAAAATCACAAAACCGTCTGCATCAAAGCGACCGATATCTCCGGTGCGAATGAAGCGTTTGCCGGTTGCGTCAAACCATTCGATTTCGCGCGTCTTTTCTGGCAGGCCGTGATAACCCTTCATCATGACCGCTGAGTGACCAACAATCTCACCAGTTTGCCCTGCTTCAACTTCGACGCCATGCTCGTCAATCATGCGAATCACATGTCCCGCCGAGGGCTGGCCGATTGTGTGCAATTTGTCGGGATGTAAATGCGCCTTCAGCTCGCAGCGCACGCCGCCTTCTGTCATTCCGTACACGTCATTGAGTTCGCCCGGCCAGCGCCGCAAAACCTCAGCCTTGAGTGCAGCACTAAACGGTGCGCTCGTGGATCCCTTGGTTTTTAAGCTCGATAGATCGAACGTATCAAAGCTTGGCTCATCCATTAAACGCTGGTATTGCACAGGTACGAGTACGGTATGCGTGGCGCGATGTGTGGCGGCTAGTTCAAGGTATTTGCGCGCGTCAAACTTGCTCATCATCAGCACGGTCGCGCCCAGGGCCAGCCCCGGTAGCAATGGCACCAATGTTGTGTTTGAGTAGAGCGGTGTCGAGACAAGCAACACGGTATTGATGCCCATGCCGTTTAAGGCCGCGCGCTGCGTGTGGGCCCAGCGCATCGAGCAGGGTTGCACAATCCCTTTGGGGACCCCGGTTGTGCCTGAAGAATAAATCAGATTGAACGCACGGTCAGGATCCGTCTGAACCGGGGTTGGCTGCGAACCTTCGCTGAGCCAGGTTGACCAGGCCTCAGCGTCTTGGGTTTGATCCAGCCAGATGGTCTTGAGCGTCGCGCCAGTGAGCGTAAGCGGCCAGGCTTGCGCCACGCCCTGATCCCGAAAGAGCCACTGCGCACCTGAGTTGACCAGCATGCCCGTTAAATTTTGCGCGCTGGCCGACGGTGGCAACGGCGTCACGACGCCACCGGCCCGAAGCGCACCAAAAAATACGGCGACATACTCAAACGAGGTGCTAGCGCACACCGCCACGACATCGCCAGGCTGCAGGCCATCGCGCTGCAGGCTCACGGCCACACGCGACACGAGCTGGTCAAATTCGTAATAGCTCAGTGTCTGATCGTTCAGGACGAGAGCAGGGTGCTTTGGACGCATTTGGGCGACCGTCGCCAATAATTCTGTCAGCGATCCGTCGGGTCGAGCCAAAAGCTGCGGCAGGTTCATCATTTTTTTTGAAAGTTCGGGCAAGGTTCGTGTTGTTTCATCCGTCAGGCCGCAAAACCCTAGACGAGAGCGGTTAAACTCCTATTCTATACAGCTGTATTCACTTATTGAATTTTTGGGATTCTCATGGCTCTGCAATGTGGCATCGTTGGTTTGCCCAACGTCGGCAAATCAACTCTTTTTAATGCCCTGACCAAGGCCGGCATCGCTGCCGAAAACTATCCGTTTTGTACGATCGAGCCCAATGTTGGCGTGGTTGAAGTGCCTGACGCTCGGTTGGATAAGCTCGCCGAAATCGTTAAGCCTGAACGCATCTTGCATGCCACGGTTGAGTTTGTGGATATCGCAGGTTTGGTCGCAGGCGCCAGCCAAGGCGAAGGCCTGGGCAATCAGTTCTTGTCCCATATCCGCGAAACCAACGCCATTATTAACGTGGTGCGCTGTTTTGAAGACGATAACGTCATTCACGTCGCGGGGCGGGTTGACCCGATCTCTGATATCCAAGTGATTGAAACCGAGCTTGCCTTGGCCGATATGCAAACCGCTGAAAAAGCCTTGCATCGCCATCAAAAAACCGCACGCTCGGGTGATAAAGACGCACAAAAAGTTGTCGCGGTTCTTGAGGTGGTCATCAAGCAATTGAACGATGCTCAACCGATTCGTGCACTGGGTTTGTCAGACGAAGACATGGCCTTAATTGCGCCTTTGTGCTTCATCACCGCCAAGCCTGCCATGTACGTGGGCAACGTCAGTGATCACGGCTTTAAAGATAATCCTATGCTCGATCGTTTGACCGAATACGCCACCGCGCGCAAAGCGCCAGTCGTAGCGATCTGCGCGGCGATCGAATCCGAAATTGCAGAACTACCCGATGAAGACAAGGCAGTTTTTCTTGAAGACATGGGCATGCAAGAGCCAGGCTTAAACCGCCTAATTCGCGGCGCCTTCACTTTGTTAGGACTACAAACTTATTTCACTGCAGGCGTGAAAGAAGTACGCGCGTGGACAGTACCGATTGGCGCCACCGGCCCTCAAGCTGCAGGCGTGATTCATACCGACTTTGAGCGCGGCTTTATTCGCGCACAAACGATTGCGTACGAAGATTTCATTACCTTCAAAGGCGAGCAGGGCGCCAAAGAAGCCGGCAAGATGCGGGCTGAGGGTAAAGAGTATGTGGTGCAAGATGGGGATGTGATGAACTTTTTGTTTAACGTCTAAACACTATGAAACTTGAGTCGTCAATTCATCTTAGACAACTCACTGCTAAAAACTGATTTTTTCTAGAGCAAGGACGAGGGCTTTAATCACTTCCGATCTAGCGGGCACTTTCTTTTTGAGTGAAGAATGCGCCAAACATCGATGCGGTCTGTTTCCAATCGATAAAAAATCTGATGCGGATATCTTTTTACGGACCATATGCGTAGGTTCGTTAGATTTGCCTTTTCACAAAGTCTCGTCGAACCAATTTTCGGATAATTTGATAGCAGATCCTGAGCGGCCTCGAGTTCGTGAATAAAGTCTGTGCCGACGACTTCACCCGCCTGATGATCATAATACGTAAGAATCTCTTGTCGGTCTTGATGAGCCCTTTTGCGTGGAATGATTGTTAGCAAGAGTAATCCCCTTGCTGCTTGCGACGGTTGACCAATTTGCGAAAGTATTCCTTGCTAAAAGGCTCGCCTGGCTCTGATGCCGCGCCCTCAAGGAGTTGATTTCTCAGCCATTGCATCTCTGGGTTAAGTGCAGACGGGGAAGGTTCGTTTAATTGCAACGACTTGTTAGACAAGGATTTCTTCAACGACATTTGTTCGCCCCAAGTAAAAAGGGCTTTATTGTGAGCCAAAGCGTCAGCGAAGTCTGTTTCAATGCGTAACTTATCCAGGGGATGGCCTTCTTTAACGCCGAGAGAAACGGCCCATGCCGTCTAGCCCACAAGAGCTTCTGACCGCCGCGGAGGGCTTGGCGGCAGAGTCTGCCGAGCCGCTGCTGCGAGCCGCTGTCACACCTGCAGGCTAAACTAAGGTATGCACATGGTTACAACTTACTAACACTGACCGACAGGTGTCTGCGACTGATACACCAAGGTTTACAAATAATTGGATAAAATTTGGAGAGCTTAATCAACGGGCAGGGATATGTTTAAACGCAATTTAGGTCGTTGGGCGGTTATGGCCCTGTTGTTCGGCCCGTTCGCGTCACACGCTGCGCTGCAAGACGAAATCCAGGTCTACGACGACGAAATCAATGCCAAGGGCGAATACAGCCTTGAGCTGCATCTGAACACCACGCCAAATGGTTTAAAAACCAGCAACTACAACGGCGAGGTGTTAACCAACGGTAACACCCGTATCACGCCCGAGTTCGCCTATGGCTTGGGCAATGGTCTTGAGCTTGGCCTGTACCTAAACACGGTGGTGAACAACGGCCGTTGGGATTATGCGGGTTATAAAGTCCGCTTGAAGTGGCTGCCGATTCTTGAGAAAGATGGCTATCCGTTTTTTGCCGGCGTCAATGTAGAAGTGGGTAACGTGCTGTATCAGTACGATCAATCACGCTATGGGGCTGAAGCGCGGTTTATTTTGGGTAAGCACGTTGATAAGTGGTTGTTTGTGGTCAACCCTATTTTTGGTCACGCACTGTCGCAGCCTTACCGAACCGAAGGCCCGAACTTTTCGCTTGCCGCCCGCGCCTCGCGCGAAGTGACGCCTGATTTAGCCTTAGGCGTTGAATACTACTCAGATATTGGTCTCTTGAACCAAACCATTGCATATCAACAAACAGGTCAGGCCGCTTTTTTGATGATGTATTGGGAAGGTAAGCCGTTTTCGTTTCAGTTTGGTGTTGGCAAAGGCTTGACGCAAAACACAGATTCCCTGACCGTGAAAGGCATTATCTCGATTCCGCTACCCGATTAAGCAGTTGCTGCCCTCCGGCGCGGGTCAAAGACTTGGGTATGATTGCGTTAAACAGGGTTTGAATTCATCAGCCCGACGAATTTAATCAATTTTGACACCAAAGGAATCCCTATCATGGCCCAGATCCATCGTATCCCCGTTGAACGCCTGCGCGACGCTATTCGATATCTGGTGAAGGGATTTGGCAGCGAATCCAAAGAAATCGAGCTTGTCACCGAAAATCTGATTCAAGCTAATCTGACTGGGCACGATTCGCACGGTATCGGGATGTTGCCGCGTTATGTTGAGTCATACCTTGAAGGGGGCTTGAAGCCCAATGCCCATATCGTGACGCAGATGGATGGCGGTGCGATGGTGAGTCTGAACGGGCAGGCGGGCTTTGGCCAGGTGATTGGCCACGAGGCCATGGAACTTGGTATCGCACGCGCTAAAGAACATGGCAGCTGTATTGTGGCCTTGGGTAATTCGCATCATTTATGCCGTATCGGCGCGTGGGCCGAGATGGCGGTTGCCCAAAACCTGATCTCTATTCACTTTGTGAACGTGATTTCGCGCCCAATTGTTGCGCCTTGGAATGGTGCCGATGCGCGGTTTGGTACGAATCCGTTTTGCGTCGGCATTCCGGTTGCAGGTCAGCCCCCTGTGTTGCTCGATTTTGCGACCAGCGTCGTCGCACAGGGTAAAGCACGGGTGGCCCATAACAAAGGCCAGCAATTGCCGGCTGGGATGCTGATTGATCATCTGGGTAACCCCACCACGGATCCTGTCTATGCAGTGAAACCGCCATTGGGTGCCTTACGCACCTTTGGCGAGCACAAGGGTTTTGGTTTGGCGTTGATTTGCGAACTGTTGGGCGGCGCGCTTGCCGGCGGTATGACCACGCATCAGCCGGCCGATGAAAGACGTCGGGCGCTCAATGGGATGTTGACGATTATTTTTGATCCTAAAAAGCTCTCAGACGGCTCGGTGTTTGAACACGAAATGAAAGCCTTTATTGAGTGGGTCAAAGCATCACCTGCACAGGCGGGGACTGAAGGGGTCCGCGTGGCCGGTGAACCTGAGCGGATTACCCGCGCGGAGCGCTTAGCCAACGGTGTGCCGGTGGATGAGAATACGTGGCAAGAAATGGTCGCTGCGTGCAGTAAACTCGGCGTAGATGGCGCAGCGTTTCAGAAGTTAGCGGGTATGTAACTAGACTCGGATTGCGACCTCGTCGTACAAGCCAGCGCACACAAAGCTGGCAGTGCAAAAAATTTGGGGACAAGATGTTGGGCGATCTAACGGATGTTTGAACGCATCTTAAATGTGCTTTGGTGCCTGCTTGGATTGGCGACCATGGTGAACGCTTGGTCGCTAGGATTAACGGGCTCGTTTGGGCCTGAGAGCGGTTTCTTTCCGTTCATCTGTGGCGCGCTTATTGCTGTTTGCGGATTAGGCTTGATGTTCAAGGCCTCAAGCACGGCTGCGCCCAAGCCAGACTGGCCACGCGCGGCGGCGCTTGGCCGAATCTTGGGCGTCGTCGCAGGGTTGATCGCGATGGCAGCCACTTTGCCCTACTTGGGTTTTGCGGTGTCAAGCGCGTTGACCACCTTTGTTTTATTACAAACGGTAGAGCGCTCGCGTCTGATTGAATCGTTGATCATTACCGTGGTTTCGGTGGCGGTGGTCATGCTGGTATTTGGGCGCTTGCTCGGCATGAATTTGCCGCGCGGCCCCTGGGGGTGGTGATGGACGCAATCAACGGCTTGATGATGGGGTTTTCGGTGTTGTTTACTGCCGAAAATCTTTATTTTTGTTTGCTAGGCAGCATCGTTGGCACGTTGGTTGGTGTCTTACCAGGAATTGGCCCGCTTGCTGCACTGGCTTTGCTACTCCCAGTGACGTTTCAGCTGTCGGCCGTAGCAGGGCTGGGTATGCTTGCCGCCATTTTTTATGGCGCAATGTATGGTGGTTCGACCACCTCGATTTTGGTGAACATCCCGGGCGAGGCGGCGTCGG
>CAIYCP010000591.1 GCA_903924715.1 uncultured beta proteobacterium | reverse complement strand
CAATCGCAGCGTTTACCAAGACTTGTTCCGTTTATTTTTTATTCATTTTTTTATGCGCTAAAAAATCGTTCATGAATTTTTGAGGCTCGCCCGTTTCAAAGGCTTGACCAAATTCTTGAACGCTATCTGCAATTGAATCGGTTAACGAGAGTCGCTCCCAACGTCTGAGCAAGGTCTTTTGTTGTTTGAGTACAGCGGGCCCTAACGCTGCAAAGTTTTTTGCAATCGTGCTGATCCGTTGATCAAGGTCTGTGAGAGAAACAATTTCACTGATTAAACCCCACTGCAGGGCTTGCTCTGTGCCGATGTTTTCGCCACTGAGCAGCAACCAGGCGGCACGCGCCTGACCAATTAGCCTGGGCATCAGGCTGGCATGAATCACGGATGGAATACCAACCTTGACCTCGGGCATCCCAAACTGACTGTCATGTGCAGCAATGCGTACATCGCACGCCATGGCGAGCTCGAGTCCGCCACCTAGGCACCAACCTGGTATTCGAGCAATGACGGGCGCCGGAAACATTCGTGTCGCTTCGCAAAGATCCCGTAGGTTGGAAATGAACACGATTGCGGATTGACGATTGAGCGTTGCCATCTCGTTGATATTGGCACCAGCCACGAAGGCTTTATCGCCTTCGCCTCTAAGAATCAAGGTGCGTAAATCTGAGAGCGAGGCTAGTTCGTTTAAGGCGGTAATTAAGTCGCAAATGACAGGCGTTGACAAAATATTGAGGCGACCCGCTTCGCAGATGCTCAACGTTACGATACCGACCGAATCAATAATGGCGTGGGCGTGTTTTAAACGAATGATTGTTTTCATTTTGTGTGACGAGACTTAGAATGGGTCAAGCGTTGAATGCATCATAGCTGTTTCAGGCTTTTTAAAGGATAAAGCGCCACTTGAATCGCTTTCTAAGCTAAAACAATACTGTTAAAGTTTGCTCAATAGATAACAATAAATCAAACGAGAGACAAAAATGAAAAAACAAACTGCGGCACCGCGTATTGCAATTGTCACGGGAGCAGGGGCGAGCATTGGGCGAGCCATCGCGTTAAAGTTAGCGCACCAAGGTGCAACGGTCGTCATTGCTGATCGTGACCTCAAAGCCGCGCAAAGTGTTCAAGCTGAGATTGCCTCCAACGCCGGTCAAGCTTTGGCGGTGCAGGCTGATGTGACCGAGGCAGCCGCGCTTAAACAGTTGGTCGATACAACGCTTGAGCGCTACGGGCGTATCGACTACCTTGTGAACAATGCGGGTACCTTAGGGCCGATCAAGCCGATGTGGGAAACCACAGACGCTGAAGTCGATCGTGTATTTGCGATTAATGTGCGTGCAATCTTTGCTTTAACGCGTCTAGTCGTGCCGCACATGATGAAACAAGGGTCTGGGTCGATTGTGTCGTTGGCATCGGTCGCAGGTAAAGACGGGCCGCAAGAGTTATCGATTTACGCGGCATCCAAGGCGGCCGTGATTGGGGTAACGAAGTCGTGGGCCAAAGAGTTTATTCCGCATGGTATTCGTGTCAACTGCGTATCGCCAGCCTTAGTGGAAGCGACCGGAATGCGCAACGAAATGCCTGATTACATTAGTACCGACGCTGCAAAGAAGATTCCGATGAAACGTTTGGTGCGTGTCGACGAAGTTGCTAATGTCGTGGCATTTTTGCTTTCGGATGAGGCAAGCTTTGTCACGGGCGCCTGTTACGACATCAGCGGTGGCCGCTCAAACTATTAATGTCTCATCATTGTTTTTTTTAAAAGGCGAATGCGATGTACGATTTTCATAACCGAGTATTGCTTTTAACGGGCGCGAACGGCGGGATCGGACGCGAGGTTGCCAAGCTGTTTTATACCCATGGCGCAAAATTGGTATTAACGGATCTTGACCATAAAGCACTCAAGGAGTTTGCCAATGAACTCGATCCAACAGGTGAACATATCGCGACCATCCGGATGGACGCCAGCGATCCTAAGGATTCAGAGGCGGCGGTTGAACTTGCGGTTAAGCGGTTTGGTGGAATTGATTTTTTAGTCCCTGCTGCAGCGATCTATTTAGCTCGTCCTGCCAAAGAGATGTCAGATGCTGAATGGCATAAAGTCATTTCCATTAATCTGGACGGCGTTTTTTATATCTGCCAAAGATCAATCCCGGCTTTGCGCGAGAACAGCGCGATTTGTAATATTGCCTCAGTAGCGGGTCATCGCGGTTCGTTTGCGAACTCGCATTATGCGGCGACTAAAGGGGCTATCTTATCGCTGACGCGCAGCTTGGCACGAGAGTTAGGGCCGCGTACACGTGTCAACGCTGTGTCGCCTGGCATTATCGAAACACCGATGACGATTGAATTGATTAAGTTGCGTGGCGCCGATTCAATTGAACAAACCTCGCTCAAGCGTTTAGGCCAACCTCGTGAGGTGGCCACCGCGATTGCTTTTTTGTGTAGCGGTGGCGCGAGCTTTATCACGGGTGAGGCCTTGCAGGTGAACGGCGGCTTGCATATCAGCTAACGGCGCCGTTCACGGCCTGCGTACGAGGCTTAGGTCTGATTTTTTGCCGAAGTAAATTGGGCTGCACCGCTGCCAGTGGTGTAGCCTTTGCTGGCTGCCCAACCTCCATCAACCGGCAATACGATGCCATTGATAAATTTGGCTTCAGCCGAACATAAAAACGCGATTGCATCTGCAATATCTGCTGGCGACCCGCCTTGGGCTCCCATGGGCACCACTTCGTTAAGACCTTTGATAAATTCAGGGTCTTTGTAATAGCCATCCGTAAGTGGTGTACGAATTAATCCAGGTGCGACGGCATTGACGCGAATGCCATCAGCGGCGCAGTCTAAAGAGAGGTTGCGTGTTAGGCCGATGATGCCGTGTTTGCTTGAGTTGTATGCAGGGCGGTGCGTAAGCCCCATCATGCCTGCGACTGAAGCGATATTTACAATCGAGCCTCCGCCGGTTTTGCGCATACGCAATACCGCTTCGCGTGCGCAGTAAAAAGGCCCATTTAAATTAATGTCGATGACGCGGCGCCATTCTTCTGGATCAAGGTCATAGATTTTTTGAACTTCGCGTACACCCGCGCAGTTCACTAAGATATCAATTTGCTTGAATTCTTGATCAATTGCCTTGAAGGCTTTTGCCACAGAGTGATGATCGGCCACATCGAACTGTAAGGCCAGTACCTTTTGCTTGGTGAGCGAACGAACTTTTTCGGCCGCTGCATCGGCCATTTTTTGTGAATAGTCTAAGGCCACTATATCAGCGCCACCGCGGGCGAATTTTTCGATAATCGCCAGTCCTAAACCGCCACCGGCACCGGTTACGACCGCTACTTTATTTGCAAAGTTCATTATGTCTCCTGTTTGATTAAGCGTAGATGCTAATTTTTTAAGTTTTATTGTCT
>CAIYCP010000590.1 GCA_903924715.1 uncultured beta proteobacterium | reverse complement strand
GTGATGTACGGCATTCTCAGGCCGATATTTCTAAGGCGCATCGTTTGCTGGGGTATGCGCCAAGCCATACGATCATTCAGGGGCTGCAAGCGGCCATGCCGTGGTACCTTGAGTTTTGCGCTAAGTCGCAGACTCGCTAGGCCTAATTTGCGTTGCTCGCAAGCCGACGAATCCAGTGTGCCGTCGAGGGATCAAAGGCACTGACTGCAGCGTCGTGAGCATGGGCATCCAGACTTTTTTCAATATCTGTCGCCAACTTTTTGCCAAACTCAACGCCCCATTGATCGAAGGGATTGATGCCCCATAAAACCCCTTCGGTGAAGACTTTGTGCTCGTAAAGCGCCAGGAGTGATCCAAGCTGTTTAGCATCAAGTTGAGGCAGAACGATCAGGGTCGAAGGGCGCCCGCCAGGATGCACGCGGTGTTGTGCGAGCTGAGCCGCAAGCACAGGATCTTTTTCAGTTTGACTCACAACGGCCAAGGCCTGTTCGAAAGACTTTCCTTCACGCAGTGCGGCGCGTTGCGCCAAACAGTTTGCAATCAGTAAGCGGTGATGGCGGGTATGTTGGTGGTCGGGTTTTGCGCACAAAACAAAATCAACCGGTGCGCCTTTACCGTCTTGATGTAACCACTGAAAAAAAGTGTGTTGCCCATCGGTACCAGGCATGCCCCAGACCGCCGGACTACTCGGCACGTCGAGGGTGCTGCCATCGAGTTGGGTTGATTTGCCTAAGGACTCCATTTCGAGCTGTTGCAGCCAAGGCACTAAGTGGCGCAGGCGAGCGTCATAGGGGCACAGGGCAAACGATGCGTAGCCCAGCACGCTGCAGTTTGCGACTGCGCTTAAGGCCATCTGTACTGGGGCATTGAGTGCCATCGGCGCATTCAAAAAATGCTCATCCATTTCTGCGGCGCCGCGTCGCATGTCATTTAAAACATGGGTACCCAACCCCAACGCAATGGGCAGACCAATGGACGACCACAGTGAGTAGCGGCCACCCACCCAATCCCAAAATTCAAAAATACGGTCAGCGCGAATGCCAAAGGCCCGGGCGGCGGTAGGGTTTGCGGTGACGGCCACAAAATGCTCGAGTGGATTTTTTACGCCATTGGCCTTAAACCAATCGATTGCCCGCGCAGCGTTGGCCAGCGACTCGGTGGTGGTAAACGATTTGGAGGAAATGATGACGAGCGTATCCAGTGGGTCGAGCCCGTCAAGTGCACCCGTGATCGCATGCGCATCCACGTTTGAGGCAAAACGAATCGTGCGTCGCCCGGCCACGCCCGCAAGAGACTCAACGGCAAGTCGTGGGCCCCAATCGCTGCCCCCGATGCCAAGGTGTACCACGTTGCGATAAAGATTTTGCGCGTTCACGAATTCGACAAAGTTTGCCAGACGGTCTTGCTCAGCTTTGATTGCTTGCGCCACGCCTGCTGGCGGATGCGCGGCGCGCAAGGCTGTGTGCCAGGCCGCACGTTTTTCAGTCCAGTTAATGGCCTCGCCCGCAAAGAGCCCTGCGCGGGCCGCCTCGAAGCCTTGTTGCTTGAGTAGCGCGGCTGCAGCCTGATCGAGTGCGTCAGAGTGCCGTTGCGTGCTCAGATCAACCTCAAGATCGACCGCAGACAAAATACGTAAGCTGTCGGCCTTTAATGGGCTGTGATGAACGGCTTCTGAAAACGCAAGCCAAGCGGGGCTTTTAGACAACGTGCTCATAAGTTGTTCGCAAACAAGAAATTAAAAAGGAAGCGTGACATGCGGCGCGAGCGTTAATAACTGCTGACGAAAAGCGTTTTGAATACGAGTGAGGGCTTCAGGGGTGTCGCCCTCAAAGCGCAAGACCACGACAGGTGTTGTGTTTGAAGCGCGCGCCAAGCCAAAGCCGTCAGCGTAATCAGCACGTAGGCCATCTATTTTGATGACTTCGGTCGCGCCTTTAAATACACCTTCGGTTTGTAAGCGTTTAATCAATGCGTGCGGTTCGCCTTCGTTCATCTCGAGCTTGAGCTCAGGCGTCGAGACACCTTGAGGAAGCGCCTCAAGTACAGCAGAAGGGTTGGGGGATCTGGACAAAATCTCGAGCAGGCGGCAACCGGTGTACAGGCCGTCATCAAAGCCGAACCATCGTTCTTTAAAGAACACATGCCCACTCATCTCACCTGCCAGGGGGGCGCCCGTTTCAGCGAGTTTGGCTTTGATCAAGGAATGGCCGGTTTGCCACATCAACGGTACGCCGCCCGCGGCACGAATCTCGACCGCAACGTGGCGACTGCATTTGACGTCATAAATAATGGTTTGGCCTGGGCAGCGCGTGAGTAAATCACGTGCGTACAGAATCAATTGTCGATCAGGCCAGATAATTTGACCGGATTTAGTGACCACGCCTAAGCGGTCACCATCGCCATCAAACGCCAAACCAATTTCGCAATCGGTGGTTTGCACGCAGCGGATGAGGTCTTCAAGATTGTGTGGATCGGCCGGGTCGGGGTGATGATTGGGAAAGGTGCCGTCGACTTCGCAAAATAATTCGGTGACTTCGCAGCCGAGTGCACGAAAGAGTTGCGGAGCGACTGCGCCGGCCACACCGTTGCCGCAGTCGATCGCGATTTTCATGGGGCGGCTGAGTTTGACATCGCCCAGCACCCGAGCGAGGTAGGGGGTCAGGATATCGACGCTGGTCGCCGAACCGGCTTTTGTTGAGCGAGCAGGACCGGCGGCCACTTCGTCACGCAGAGCCAAGATGGCATCGCCGTGCAAGGTACCGCCGCCCATCATCATTTTGAACCCGTTGTAGTCGGGTGGATTATGGCTGCCGGTGACCGCCATGCCCGAACCTGTTTTTAAGGTGTAGGCGGCAAAATAGACCAAGGGTGTGGGTACTTCGCCCACGTCAATGGTATTGATGCCACCATCGCGCATGCCCTGCTGCAAGGCTGCTGCCAGCGACGGGCTGCTGATACGACCATCGCGTCCAACCACCATGGTGGTCACGCCCGCGCTGTGCGCACGCGCAGCCAAACCACGACCAAGTTCTTGCGCAAATTCTGGGTTCAGCGCCGAGGGCACAATGCCTCGAATATCATAGGCTTTAAAGGCGGAATGGGGGAACGCGTAAGTAGCTGGCACGACGATGAACTCCGAAGACCCAAGGGGTCGCAGGTTTGCTAAAGAAAACTACCTTGCTTATTATCGCCGATCCAAGGCGCCAATATCGGGTAACTCCCTTACAATTTAAAAAACTTAGAGAATCGAATGAACCTCTTGCCAGAACTCGAAAAATTATTAGGCACTGCTCAAGTATTGACGGGCGAGGCTGCAGCCCCGTATCTGGTTGACTGGCGCGGGCGCTACCGTGGCCAAGCCCTGGCCGTGGTGCGTCCTGGCTCGACTGAAGAGGTTGCGGCGGTCGTGCGGCTGTGCGCCAAACACCAGGTGCCGATTGTGCCTTCGGGCGGCAACACCAGCATGTGCGGTGGCGCAACCCCTGATGAAACGGGCCATGCCTTGGTGCTTTCGCTGGCGCGCTTAAACCGGGTGCGATCAGTGGATACCGACAATGACACGATGACGGTCGAAGCAGGCTGTATTTTGCAGGCGGTGCAAACGGCTGCTCGTGAGGCGGGTCGGTTGTTTCCGTTGAGCTTGGCGGCTGAGGGCAGCTGCACAATCGGGGGCAATTTATCGACCAACGCAGGCGGCACGCAGGTGTTGCGCTACGGCAATACGCGAGAACTGGCGCTTGGGCTGGAAGTGGTGACGGCCGAAGGTGAAATCTGGCATGGCCTGCGCGGTTTACGTAAAGACAATACGGGGTACGACCTGCGTGATCTGTTTATTGGAAGCGAGGGTACGCTTGGCATCATTACAGCGGCAACCCTAAAACTGTATCCTTTGCCGGTCGCGCAATGCACGGCCATGCTGGCATTGAACTCACTTGAAGATGCGACGGCCGTGCTGTCGCGCGCGCGCGCCG
>CAIYCP010000589.1 GCA_903924715.1 uncultured beta proteobacterium | reverse complement strand
GCCCAACACCGCCGTGCCGTTGGTAATCACGCCGACAAGGTTGCCCCGCGCCGTATAGCGAAATGCATTAGCCGGATCCGCCACAATCTCTTCACAGGCAGCCGCCACCCCTGGCGAGTAGGCCAAGGCTAAATCGCGCTGATTCGACAAAGATTTCGTCGGAGTGACCGAAATTTTGCCGGGTCGACCCTGCTCGTGATATTCGAGTGCCGCCTGACGAAAGGTTTTTTCCATGGTGCTCTGCCGATGAACAATTCAAGGAGCCGATTCTAGCCCTTTAATGTAGAGTTCTAACCGAATACCGCTTGCGGATCAAGGATGTCCTTGAGTTCTTGGTCAAGCTGTGAGGCCAGTTCAAGCAGGTTCTCTAAAAAGACAGCGCGTTGCGCCGTTGCCGCAGGCATAGCCACAGCCCTGGCCTCGTCGGCCACTTCACCTGCTGACTGAGTCGGCTTTCGCAACCATAGGGTTTGCACCCAACCAAGTCTGCCTTGGTGTCCGAGTAAAAGTTGAGCCAAATTTGGTTCGCGACCATTTTCGGCGCTCAAGGCATCTAGCCGATATCTGGCCGGCCAGGGCGTGACTTGCGCGCAACGCAGCGCCAGTTCCGACCCAGCCAATTCAAACAACCGGGGGACCATGCGCTGCACCGTCAAACTGCGCAAGGGAGACTGCGCAGTGGCACCGAAAGGTCCAAGTATTTCAATGGTGCCATCTGCCAACATCACCTCTGCCCGCTCAACCGAGCAGCTCGCTGAACCTTGTTCCACGCCGCAGTCCGTGACTGCTGAGGCGAACCACTGGGCCACCGTCGTGTCAGTAGCTTGACTCAAGGCCACAAATAAACCTGTGTCTTGCAAGTCTGAGAGCTTGCAACCTGCGTCCACCCGCCATAAACCAAGCTGGGCGTCGACTAAATCGAACTTTGCACCCTGCGTGAGCGGTGCCACCCAGAGTACCGCCCGCTGTGCCGAGGCGGGGCGGGCGCAGCCGACCAACACGAGCGACACCCCATATTCAAGGCATAAGGCGCGCGCATGCCCAACATCCTCGGGACGCCTCGGCTCAAGCCACGCTTGCGCCTGCTGTCTGTGACCATCATCCGCGCGATCAAGACGCACAGGCCCCAAGCATGAGCGTGCCAGTCGGGCGCAAAATTGATCCCAAGGTGCAACCGGCACGCGGCGTCCTGTCAGAAAAGCACGTCTGGATGTTGGCGTAACCACTACAATTCAGCCTCAAAAGGGAGATAGGTCATGACAGTTCTTGCAGCACGCACCGCCGATACCGTGACCTTTCATGCGGTTGAGCTTTTTAAACAAGCCTCGGTTCTACAGCGCGCTGGTATCGACATTATCAGCCTTGGCGTCGGCGAACCCGACTTTACCGCAGCTCCGCAGGTCGTCCAAGCGATGGAGCGTGCCGCACGTTCTGGAAAAAGTGGCTATTCACCCCCTGCAGGCCTGCCAGAACTCAGGGAAGCGATCGCCAGGTTCTATTGCGAACAACTCGGCACCCAGGTCGACCCCAATCGCGTCATCGTGACCTCAGGTGCAAGTGGCGCACTACTACTTGCCGCCATGGCGCTCGTTAACCCGGGCGACGAAGTATTGATGCCCGACCCCTGTTACCCACCCAACCGAAATTTTGTCGGCGCTGCGGGCGGCACCACAAAACTGATCCCCACCACCATCGCAAATCGCTTTCAATTATCTGACACAGACATTGAACAGCACTGGGGGCCTGCTACACGCGGTGTGTTGATTGCCTCGCCTAGCAACCCCACCGGCACGTCGATTCCCCGCGACGCCCTCACACGCCTCATCAAACAAGTGCATGCACGCAATGGCTTTGTCATGATGGACGAAATCTATCTGAGCCTGTCGTACGACGGTACTCGGCAATCCGCGCTCGCGATCGATGACAACCTGATTATCCTGAATAGTTTTTCAAAATACTTCAACATGACCGGGTGGCGCTTAGGTTGGATGGTCGTTCCAACACATATGGTTGAACCAATCGAAAAAATGGCGGCAAGCCTAGCGATCTGCGCGCCCACGTTGGCACAACACGGTGCGATCGCGTGCTTTGAATCCGACGCTCTGGCGCTTTTTGAGCAGCGACGTGAAGCGTTTAGACAACGACGCGATTATTTGGTGCCTGCGTTAAAAACTTTAAACATTGACGTGCCAGTGATGCCTGACGGCGCGTTTTATGTATACGGTGACATCTCGGCGCATTCGTCAGATAGCAGCGCATTCTCAGCCGCACTCTTGGATGGCGCTCGCGTTGCTGCCGTTGCAGGTTTGGACTTTGGGCCGGCGCATGCCGCCCACACCATGCGCTTTGCTTACACCACCGGACTCGAACGCCTGCAAGAGGCGATTCACCGAATGAAAACCTTTTTAGGCTAAGCCTCGCCTCTAGTCTTTAAGCGCAATCGAACCCGCAAGCGCCAAGCGTCGTCGCTCTGACAAGACTTTTTCTGTATACCCACCGTCGGCCGCGGGGCTACTCGCACCGCAATAGCACAGTAAACCCTGTGCAACGGATCCTCGCCTGCGTATGCAGTCGGCCAAAATAAAAGCGCCCACACGAATATTGGCGACCGGGTTAAACACCATCGTCTCACCACGCTCGAATTTAGAAAATTTATCGCGATGGCTGCTAATCATCACTTGCATCAAGCCAGTCGGCCCCCCACTCTGCCCGCCTGCATAAGGATTGAAGCGTGACTCAGTTGCGATGATAGCCAAAATTAAAAGGGGGTCGACCTTTAATTCATCGCCCACCAAATAAGCGGTCTCAACAAACATCTTTGCGGCCTCGTTGGCCACCAGATATTTGCGAGAAAGATATTGAATCAGCGCGTCTTGCTGCTTTTTACTCAACGCCTGACGTTGCAAGGCTTGTTCAAGGTTAGAGCCCCGCGCTGAAGCCACCTCAGTTGTACCGGTCAAACCTTGCTGCATCAGTGCACCAGGAGTCTGCGTATCCTTCGCGGCGGTCTCCTTTGCTGCGGTGTCAGCAGGCTGCACGACCACAAGCGGCGGCCGCGAAGCGGTCGGCAGTGCCAGATCAGCCTTTGAGGTCGCACGCGGCGTCACATGCAGCGAGGCAACAACAGGCGGACGCATGTTGGCTGAAGCCGGCAATGCTTCGCCTCGGATCGGTTCCAAATCCACAGCCGAAACAATCGGCCCGACCGGAGCACTGGTATTGGTGGTGGCCCGCGGAACAAGCGCCTCAGGTACCAAGGCGTACAGTAATGCCGAATGCATTTGCAACGCCTGACCACGCAGGGTAGGCATGGTCAATACCATCGTCGCCGCCACCAATACTGCGATCCCCAAGTAAATCGCGCAGGTGCGCACAAACTCAGAGAGATTTCGGTAGAGTCCGCGAGCAAGTTGCTGCGAAATACCCCAAGCAGGCGAAAAACTCAGCATCGCTGCGGCTCAAGGTTGAGTGCGGTGGGTGTTAACCTTGTGTTCATCGTAGAACTGTAACCGTTTTGGCGGATCAAGACCTTGAAATACAAAGACTTAAGAGATTTTATGACGCAGCTCGAGCGCTCGGGCGAACTCAAGCGAATCAGTCATCCCGTGTCGACTTCACTTGAGATGACCGAGATTTCAGATCGCGTGCTCAAGGCAGAAGGTCCGGCGCTGCTGTTTGAAAACGCGCTGCATAACGGCAAACCCGCTTCAATGCCGGTGCTGGCGAATTTGTTTGGCACACCGACCCGTGTGGCGCGCGGCATGGGTGCTGAAAATGTCAGTGCTTTACGCGAGATTGGCGAACTACTGGCCTCGTTACGCGAACCCGAAGCACCAAAAGGTTTTCGCGATGCCTTAGCCAAGGTATCGATGCTCAAAGCAGCCTTGTGGGACATGAGCCCTAAAACCGTGCGAGGCGCGCCGTGTCAGGAAATCGTTTGGGAAGGCAATGATGTTGATCTAAACAAATTACCGATTCAAACCTGTTGGCCTGGCGACATCGCACCCTTACTCACGTGGGGCCTGGTCATCACCCGAGGGCCGAACGCGCGTCGACAGAATTTAGGTATTTATCGTCAGCAAGTCATTGGTCGCAACAAACTGATCATGCGCTGGCTGTCGCACCGCGGCGGCGCACTTGATTTTAGAGATCATGCGCTTGCGCATCCTGGCACACCGTTTCCACTGGCAGTTGCGTTAGGTGCCGACCCCGCGACCACGCTAGGCGCGGTCACGCCCGTACCCGATACCTTGTCTGAATATCAATTTGCAGGTTTATTGCGCGGTGCGCGCACCGAAGTCACTCAAGCGCTGGGCAGCGACCTCTCGGTTCCGGCGACGGCCGAAATCGTGCTTGAAGGGCATTTGCTACCCAGCTCAGATCCGCG
>CAIYCP010000588.1 GCA_903924715.1 uncultured beta proteobacterium | reverse complement strand
TCAATGGAAAAAACATTCGCAAGAATCGCCCTAGCCCTGATGCTGATGGCGGTTCAGTTCTGCAATAGCAGAAAACGCAAATTCAATTCGTCGTCTCCGAAGTTAGTTATTTACAGTTTTGTATTCTTTCTCATTCCGAGCGGTGCGGCCTTCGCTGACTGGCAGAAGGTCTACCCAGTCGTCATGGCAGTGTGGAAAACGTCAGGCAATCAAAAGCACTTTAATGGCCAATACGATTTGTACACAGATGAGTCGGCGGGAAAGAGCATGGAGGGAAATCCTGTCCTGTGGCACATGCGTGACTACCGAATAACGCAAACTGCAAACGACACCGACCTTCTTTCAAAGTCATCGAAGTATGAGTACGACTGTGACAAGCGACTTGGAAGAAGCCTCGCAATGCGCGGATACGAAGGTTCAATGGCTTCAGGGAAAGTCGTTTACGCCTATGACATTATTTCCGAATGGGAGGATGTAAAACCAAGAAGCATGCTGGAAATAACATGGGAAATAGCATGCGGAAAAAATAGTTCAGATTCTATTGATTCTTGGTTGTTCAACGCAAACGAAGGTAACGCTTCGATCTCTATTGCAACGCTGACTGGTAAAGACGGAGCGACCTTCCTAGTCAAACCTGATCAAATTAAGAATCTTCGGGCAGTCTTGAATTCAATCAGGATGCGGAGCGGAATAGACGCGCCATTCTTTCTGATGGCGAACGATATGGAAAATTCGTTTGCTGGACGAGTTTACGGACAAAGAATGATTGGCATGACATTGCCCATGTTGAGTGCGATAGGTTCAGACCAGTCTGCACTGGCTACAACATTGGGGCATGAACTGGCGCATATTTCCCTCAATCACAAAGGCGAAGAAGAAAAAAAGAATGCTACTAACTCTGAGAATAAAAATCTCTGGGATAAATTGATGAGCGTTGTGACCGCTCCAGTGCAGGTGTTGATGGACGTGCGTGCGTTATATATAGATGCATCTTATTCACGCGACCAAGAACGAGATGCGGATAAATTAGGGATGGATTGGGCTGTTGCTGCAGGGTTTAGCCCTTGTGGGGTAGCTGCAACTATGACTGCGCTGAGGGCTATTGATAATCAACTATCCGCCCCTTTTCTTTCTTCGCACCCAAGCTATGCAGAACGAATCGATTATGCAAATCAGGCTGCCATGAGGATTAACGGAAAGTCCTGCTGAACGGACGATTTTAGGCACTTGCTGTTCCCGCCAACTCTAAATCGCCCCCTGGCAAATTGCACGTTGACCAGTGTTTATCGAGTGGCGGTGGTGGTCAATCGCAGAGCGGCACAACCTGCCGAAACTGATTAAATTTGGGGCGGTGAGAACAACTAACGCCACCATCTTCTGCCATTAACGCGCCTCCCCAAGCGCTTCCGAAATCGTATGGCACGAACCATCGTTTTTTTCCAGAAGGGCAACCTCAAAAACAAGCACCCGTCCAATCACATCATCTCCAAGCCCACCTTGCTTCGATGCAAGCAATGCCTTCGCTCGCGTTATTTGCCCTGAACGGCGTAGTAAATCGACAAGCATGGCAAACTCCGCGCGATCTTGT
>CAIYCP010000587.1 GCA_903924715.1 uncultured beta proteobacterium | reverse complement strand
CTTGTTTACTCCCCGATCCTGCAGACGATTTCGCAAGAACTGGGAGTCAATCTGGTGCAGCTATCACGTACGAGCGCGTCAGGAAGGATTGAGACAACAAGATTGTTTCAAACAATTCAGCCGATATTGAATGATAAGTTCGCGCGACATAGTTTTCTACTTTCAGGCTCTGGCCATTCAGTTTCAAATGAGGCCACACAACATGCAATATCAGACGCTCAAACACTTTGGCGAAGTAGTTTTTCGCAATCACAAAAGACGGTGGCTAAAAACGCATTGCGATCACAGCGTGTCGATTACGCTTGGCGACGACCTGAAATTTCAACCGAGTGGCTATTGCCTTGGGCTAATGAGGTTGGAACGAGTACTGGGTTAAATCCTTAAATGCTTTTGTCATTGTTACATGTCATGTTTAATTTTTTTAGTCGAATTACAAATTGCTTACGTATTTTTATGGGTAGGGGCAAGTGGTCAGTGCAAGCGTGTTTGCTTCTGTTCGTAAGCGCACCTTTCGCGGCCTGCGCTCACGCCCAAATCTCATTCGTTTCTCAAAATTTCAGCTTACCTCCATCGTTCGAGTGCATCTCGATCATTAAACAGGCAGAGTGGCAAGGGGTTGGGCTTGAGTTAAAACACGTATATAGCCAACAGCAAATTAATGAAGTCGTCGCTCAACTCGCAGATCGGGTACCTGCTTTAACCCCGCTCTGGTCAGAGCACGGAGTACTGACAACGAGTTGGGGTACCGATTCTGCTTCATATGTACTTTATCTCTGGGCAGATGGTGGGCAAAAAACCGAGGGGCTTTTGTCAAAACTAACGCTCTCAACAGCTAAAAAACTTCCAGAGGCAGCAAACGTTCGAGCCTCGAGCGCGCTAGATTGGCTACCCGCTAACGCGACGCAATTGTTTTCTATGCGTGATTTATCGATGAACGATCCAGTTTTAATACACGCATTTAGTGTTCCGGTCTCTCGCGCCTCAACGCTAGAACACTTAAAGCAACAGGCTCAAAGCAATCGATGGTTGGCTGAAAGTCATTCATTAAGCTTTACTCGCGAAGCCAAACGCATATCGTTTTGGGTGAAGACGATTATGGGACAAACTATTGTGTTGATTTATCAGAATGATCGAGACGCGTTATGAGTTTCACTGCAGCCCGACAGAATTGGCTGCTAATTATCATTTCAATTGGTCTTGGGTGCATTTCGGCTTGGGCCATTGATCAACACCTTTCTGAGAAATCGAAAGAACTTGAAAGGCGGCATCGTACGGATCAGGTTGTGCGCGTAGTTGCAGCACGTGATCTGCTGCGAGGTACCGTTATTTCGATTGAGGATTTAGCAAAAAGTGAGTTTCCTACTGATTGGGTGAACGCAGACAGCATCGCGCTTGAAGATCTCTACGTTTTGCCAGGTAAGCAATTAACAGTTGACCTAAAGGCGGGTCAGTTACTGATGAACGTACATTTGACCGAACGCGCGCAACCAGCCCTCGCGCACCGATTAAGTCCTGATAAACGTGCGGTGACGATTCCAGTTGATTTGATGAGCTCGATGTCTGGTCTATTGAAGCCTGGCGACCGCATTGATCTATTTGTGTCGTTTGAATATAAGGGTCAGCGAACCACAGTGACTTTGTTACAAGGCATTGAGGTCTTAGCAACAGGACAACAAACACGCGGAGCCGCCGAGCGATCCACGTCAGTCGATGCCGATTTTTCAACCGTAACGCTTGCAACTTCGCACGCTGATGCTGCAAAGTTGATCGCTGCACGTCAAGGCGGAACGATCACCGCAGTGTTAAGTCACGCGACTGCCGAGCCCATTTTAACGCCTCGTCAGCCCCCGGCTCAAGATTTACCTACTTTGCTAGGTTTAGAAACGACTAAGTCAGCGCCCCTCATTGAAATTATTTATGGAGATCGACTAATGACGGATTCACCATCAATTGGGGTCTCGCAAGCGTCTGATTTCAGTAGCACTGTTGATTTGAGTAGCATGAAATGAAATCTCTAAAAAATCGGATACCCGAGCGGAATTTATCGTTAATCATTGCGTGTTTTTTAGGCGTGCTGTTGTTTAGTTCAGGGGTTGTCGCGAACGAGCCCAAGCGTATCGATCTTGAAATGGGCGCGTCAAGGGTGCTCAAGCTCAATGGCGTGACGCGTATTGCTGTGGGTAATAGCCAACTTGTACAAGCGACAGCCGTGAATTCACGCGAGGTATTGATCTTTGCTAAAACGCGAGGCGTGACTACGGTCGATATCTGGCTTTCAGATCAAACGCGAATGTCATATCGTATTTTTGTCTTACCCGAAGGCTTATCTAGGATTCAAGAAGAATTGACACGTTTGCTGAAGAATATTCCGCAAGCGCGCAGCAGAGTGGTGGGAGACAAGCTTGTCATAGAAGGTGAAGACCTTACAGACGCTGACCAAACACGCATTGCGAATATTACAAAGCGTTACCCAGAAGTCATTGACTTCACAAGTCAGCTCGGTTGGGACAAAATGATTCTATTAGATGTCCAGGTGTTAGAGCTGCCCACTGCACGAATGCACGAATTAGGGGTGCGGTGGGATCCAGCTTCGCAGGGAGGTCTCCAGACAGGGTTAGCCTTTGATCAGGGATCAACAGCTGTGTTACAGCGTCCCGGTGAAGCGGGGTTGGCAGTCCCATTTCCGTTAACTCAGTTTGCAGGTTATTTTGGGGCCAACGCTTTATTGTCAGCCCGCTTGTCAGCACTATCACAATCGGGCGAAGCAGTTGTGTTGGCTCAACCACAGCTGCTCGCGCGTAGCGGGTCAACTGCTAGTTTTTTGGCTGGAGGTGAGGTTCCTTATGCTACGGTTGATAAGGATGGCAAAGCCAATACGACCTTCAAAAAGTATGGGGTTTCGCTCAATATCACGCCTCATGCAGACCGTAATTTGGCCATTCGATCAAAAATCGAAATCGAGGTGAGCTCAGTTGACACAACAATTACGGTACCGGGTGGGCCCGCACTGAAAATCCGAAAAGCGTCGACTGAGTTCAATGTTCGTTCTGGACAAACGTTAGTGCTTGGAGGGTTTATTTCACGCGAGCGAGCTCGGGATCAGCAG
>CAIYCP010000586.1 GCA_903924715.1 uncultured beta proteobacterium | reverse complement strand
CCTCTTGGATTTGTATTAATATGAGTTTACATATATGAACTGCATTCACCTAGACATTAGAACAACTGCTTGGTGAGATGCACTCATCAATTCTTATAAAAATAGAAAACTAAGGAGACGACTGATGTTTAAACGCCTCATGACATGTATTGCAGCTTGCGCCCTCGCACTCGCTTCAGCCGCGGTTTATTCGCAATATCCAGACAAACCTATTCGTCTCCTCGTGCCATTTCCTGCGGGCTCAATCACCGACACGCTTACACGCGTGATAGCACCCAGGCTCTCGCAACGTTTAGGCCAAAATATTATCGTCGAGAACAAAGTTGGCGCGAACGGCGCCATTGCCGGCCAGTTTGTTGCACGCGCTGCACCCGACGGCTACACCTTGTTGATGGGTACGAATAGCCCGTTAGCGGGCGTGCCCTTTCTGATGAAAGATCCCCCGTACAACGTACTGACTGATTTCACGTCTATTGGCTTTGTCGGCAAGTTCACGCATTTTCTGTTGGTCAATAAAGATCTACCCGTTAAAAACCTAAACGAGTTGCTTGCCTATGCGCGTGCCAATCCGGGTAAGTTGAACTATGGCGCCGGCCACACTGCAGCTCTTATTTACGGAAGCCAACTTAAGTCTTTAGGCAATATCGACATCGTGCAGATTTCTTATAAAGGCGAGCCAGAACAAACAGCCGACTTGCTAGCAGATCGCATACAAATTGGCTATACCTCACCGACCACGTCAATCGGCTTCATTAAAGACAACAGACTAAAAGCGTTAGCCGTCGTGCTCGATAAGCGCAGCCCAATTTTTCCTGACGTACCGACCATGGCTGAAGCCGGATTACCCAATTTCATCAACATCAGCTGGATGGCGCTCGTGGGCCCCGCGAAACTTTCAAAGCCGATTGTCGATCTTCTTAATCGCGAGCTCAATGCGGTGTTGCAAATGCCAGAAGTACGCGAGCAACTCGAACGTCAAGCGCTCGAAATCAATGCAGGCTCGCCCGGCGAGCTTGATACCATTTTGAAAGATCAGCTCGTCACATGGCGCAAGTCTCTGGATAGCGCGGGCATCAAACCCGAATGATAGAAATTTGTTCGCTCCATTCGGGTGGTGAGTCAGGCGTAACATGCATTCATTCTTTATATCTTTTCAATTTTTGTGAGAACACCTTGAAAAACCTACTTAAGACAGCCTGTTTGACCGCAGTACTTGGCGTTGTATTGCATGCGCAAACGGCAAGCGCTCAAGTGGTGTATTGCACGAGTCCCGGGATACCGGTTCGTTGTGTGGCACGTCCAGTTGATGTTGGCGCACCGGGTGTCGGGGTTCTACCAGGCGCGGGTATAGGTGCGCCTGGGGTCGGTGTCGCACCTGGGGTGGGAGTTGGTGCGCCAGGCGTTGGCGTGGCACCAGGCGTAGGAGCTGGAGCCCCCGGCGCACCGCATGGCGTCGGTGCACCGGGGGTCGGTGCATTGCCCGGAGCAGGCGCCGGCCGCGCGGGTGTTGGACACAATGGCGTTGGTGTTGACCATGACCGAGCCGATGGTCCAGGCGCAGGTCCAAATCGCGGGGGCCCGGTTAACCGTGGCGGCGCGCGCTAAAGCTAAAGCGCTTACACGATCACTTGACAATGATTTGCGAAGCGCACACGATCAGAGGGTGGTCATCACACCAATTGAACAACGCAACGCAAATTAGCGCAGCTCAACTTCGACAAATACAATTTCATTGGCCGTGTTATTAATCACGTTGTGCTTGACGCCAACCTGGCGGGTATATGAGGTGCCCAAGACTATCGTCACGTCTCTAACACCCTCATCGGTTTCAAGCGTCAACACGCCGTTGGTGGTGGGCACCACAACATAGTCGTGACCATGGGTATGCCAGCCAGTTTCTGCACCAGCGGCAAAGCGCCATTCAGTCACAATCACCCGTTCGTTATCGATTTGAACCGTTGGAACCGCTTGTGACCGAGTGCTCATATTGCCTCCTATAGGTACAATTTGTTTGACTCAAGTCAACGAGGGTAGACCTATTAATAGGTCTACGTATGGGTGTTTACCCTTGGTGCGTTACTTAAACGAAGCTTATAGTCACTTAAGAAGCCAGCAATTCTTTGATGGCCTTGGTAATAAAAACAGCGTCTTCAACATTGGCCGAGGGCAAGCCAGCACGATGACCCCATTCTGAGGGAATGGGTAACAAACGCGCGTTGGGCATCTGCTCTGCTTCAAGACGATTGTCTTCAACCTGAAAATACAAATCTGTCGTGCCTGGCATCAACAACGCCTTCGCAGTGATGGCTTGTAACGCTGCTTTAAAGTCACCGTTATATTTTTCGTTATTTGCAATGTTTGCTTGTTGCCAGGCCCAAAGATGCGTCAGCATATTATTGGCATCACGTTTTAAGAAGTTCGCTTCCCAAGACATGATCAAAAAGTCTTCAAGTGATGAAAATCCTGCCCCACGCCAAAGCTCTTGGCGATAAAACGTTTGCGACATCGCCATTGCCGCATAGTTTCGACCCATCGCACGTAACGCGCGCTCTGGACGACGCACGAACACACCGTTTTGATATGCGGGGTCTGTGGTCAAGGTCGCGCGAACGCCTTCAATAAACACTTGATTGTGCGGTGAGCACTTGGCCGCGCCACACAGCACCGCCAGACGCTTGACCATACAGGGATAATACGACGCCCATTGAAACGCCTGCAATCCCCCCATCGACCACCCACAGGCAAGTTCGAGCGAAGTGATACCCAGAACTTCAGTCAATAAACGATTCTGTACCTTGACGTTGTCGGCGATCGTAAAATAGGGCCACCGCTCGCCATTTTGTGGCTCGGTGGCGTTGCTTGGTGATGATGACAACCCATTACCAAACAGATTGGGCACCACGACGAAATACTTTTCAGTATCTAAAGCCTTGCCAGCACCAATCAACCAATCCACGTCGTAATGATGCGCGGCAAACGAGGTCATGTACAAAATAGCATTTGATTTTTCGGCACTTAAAGTGCCATATGTTTTGTAAGCCAACTGACCTCCACGCAGGGTGCGACCTGATTGCAAAAGAATATTACCGGCTTCAAAAATTGAATAGTCGTTCATGATTTAATGATATCCAAGAGGTCTTGTTCTTTCTGACTTACAAAAAT
>CAIYCP010000585.1 GCA_903924715.1 uncultured beta proteobacterium | reverse complement strand
TATGCACCCAACGATTGGCAGGTTGGTCAAACAGGCAAGATCGTGGCGCCGCAACTGTATGTCGCGATTGGTATTTCGGGTGCGATTCAACATTTGGCTGGCATGAAAGATTCAAAGGTCATTGTTGCTGTGAATAAAGATACCGAAGCGCCGATTTTTGGTGTGGCAGATTACGGCTTGGTTGCAGATTTGTTTCAGGCTGTGCCTGAGCTTGTCACCGCGTTGTAAGCTTCACTTACGTATGGCAAGCTATCCTAACCCCGTCCTCGTGACGGGGTTTTTTGTTTGATTGGGCAAATGAGATCACGTTTATGACCTATCGCGCACCTGTTGATGATTTTCGTTTTATGTTTGAGCATATCGCGGGCTCGGCTGAGCTGTTAAAGCTAAATGCCTTTTCTGCGCTTGAGCCTGACTTGATTGAAGCGGTTCTTCAAGAGAACGCTAAGTTCACGGCTGAAGTTGTGGCGCCAACCAACTGGGATGGCGACCAGCATCCGCCCGCTTATAAAAACGGCGTGGTGACGATGCCCGCCTCGTTTCAACAGGCCTTCAAACAATTTGTAGAGGGTGGTTGGCAAGGTCTGCGCCATCCTGAAAAATGGGGTGGGCAAGGGCTGCCGAAACTATTGGCAACTGCGACGACAGAAAATCTCTTTGCAGCGAATGTCGCATTTTCACTAGGCCCTTTGCTAACGGATGGCGTGATTGAGGCGCTGCTTTTGTCGGGCTCGGATAAACAGCAAAAGCTTTATATCGAAGCATTGGTGCAGGGCAAATGGACTGGCACCATGAACTTGACAGAGCCGCAGGCCGGTTCTGATTTGTCGTTAGTGAACACGCGTGCCGTCGCACAAGCGGATGGTACCTATCGTTTATTTGGGCAGAAGATATACATCACGTTTGGTGAGCATGATCTTGTTGAAAACATTGTGCATTTAGTGTTGGCACGCATGGCCGATGCGCCGCCTGGTGTCAAAGGTTTGTCGCTATTTGTGGTGCCCAAAGTTTTGGTCAATGATGATGGCACGCTGGGTGCACGTAATGACGTTTGGTGTGCATCGATCGAACACAAGTTAGGCATTCACGGCAGTCCGACAGCAGTCTTGCTGTTTGGTGACGATAAAGGCGCGGTCGGTGCAGGTGCGATTGGTACACTCGTTGGTCAAGAAAATCGCGGCCTTGAGTATATGTTCATTATGATGAACGCCGCGCGCTTTGCGGTTGGTGTGCAGGGTATCGGTGTGAGTGAGGCCGCCACCCAAAAGGCCCGCGCGTACGCACGCGACCGTGTGCAAAGTCGTGCCATTGAAGGATCAGCGGCCGCTGTGCCCATTATTCAACATCCGGATGTACAGCGTATGTTGTCCACGATGCGCGGGCTCACAGAGGCGGCTCGTTCGATTGCCTGCGTCGCAGCAGTCGCTGATGATTTAAGCATCGAGCATGCCGACCCTGAAGTGCGCCGCGCGAATCAGGCGCTCTATGATTATTTGGTACCGGTTGTGAAGGGGTTTTCAACCGAATGCGCGCTTGAGGTCACCTCGCTTGGCGTGCAGGTTCATGGGGGCATGGGTTTCATTGAAGAAACCGGTGCCGCACAGTTTTATCGTGATGCCCGTATCCTGACAATCTACGAAGGGACGACAGCGATTCAGGCCAATGATCTGGTTGGTCGCAAAACCCTACGTGATGCCGGCGCCACCGCCTTGGGGTTGGCGCAGTCAATGCAACAAACGCTTGAGGCTCTTGAGGCTGAAAGCCTATTAGCCGCTGCGCAGTATGCACCAGGCTTGCGTTTGATCCAGGCGCGCCTGAAGACAGGCGTTGAGGCCTATCAAAGTGCGGTGCAGTATGTGTTGGACTATGCCAAGAGTGACATTCGTGCGGTGTATGCGGGCAGCGTGCCCTATCTTATGTTGACGGGTTATGTCTTAGGGGGCTGGCATCTTGCGCGTGCGGCACTGGTATGCAGCGCCGCGCAACGCCAGGCTAGCGCGACTCCCTTTACGGATAATAAATTTGCGACGGCAGTGTTCTATGCGGGGTCGATCTTGCCGCGCGTGCAGGCACTGAACCTAGCGTTATATCAAGGCGCTGTGCTGAACGACGCGTTGGGATATTCGGATCTAGCGGTGTAAATGATTCTGTCTATCAACAACAAGTTGTATGCGTATAGACAGAATCGTTCGTTCAGTCGGGCAGGTCACTCAATCAAGGCAAGATCGCATCTAAGCTGGTATTGACCTCGATCAGAAGAGGTGCGGTCGCCTTGAAAGCCGCTTGTATGACGCCATTGATTTCATCTTCGCGCGTGATGCGCACCGACGCCATGCCGAAGCTGCGTGCGAGGTCGTGAAAATCTGGATTGAACAACGAGGTACCGCTCACACGTCCTGGATAGCCACGCTCTTGGTGCAAGCGAATTGAGCCATAGCTGGCATTATTCGAGACGATAAAAATGATGGGTAGTTTGCGTTCGACTGCCAAAATCATTTCATTGCCGGTCATTAAAAATCCGCCGTCGCCCACAATGCATACGGTATGGCGTGTCGGTTCGCGTAACGCACAGGCCACTGCAGCAGGTGTACCGTAACCCATGGCACCCGCAAGCGGCGCCATTAAGCGCTGCCCTGTTTTGAACGTAAAGTGGCGATAGACGGGTGCAGCAAAGGTACCTGCATCCAGACAGATGGTGGTATCAAGTGTTGAGTGATCCATCAGTGCACGCACGACCGTTGTAAAGTTCACGCCTTTTTTTGCTTGACGTGTAGGCCATGCCGCCCAAGACTGAGAATGTTCTCTGAGCGCTTTGAGCCATGTCGAGCGTGGCGCGCTCAACGCAGGGGCAGGTGCTTGCGTCAAGGCCTGTACCAGTTTGACGGGGTCGCACACTAAGGGGTAATCGGCCACCGTGTCCCAGCTCACAACGCGCGAGTCGGGGTAACAGTGCAGCAAGGTTTGCGGTGCCTGTGCGTAAGCCGGAAACTGATAGTTCTGTGTCGTGATGTCACCTAGGCGGGTGCCCAGGGCAAGAATGAAATCACTGGTTTGCAGTGTGGCCATTTGTGCTGCGGGATTTGAAAGCCCTAAATCGCCCACAAAAAGCGCGTCGTCATTCGCAAAAATATCGTGGCGTCTAAACGAGACCATGGTGGGTAGTTGCCAGTGATGTACAAAAGCGGCCAAGGCTTCGCGCCCACCTGGGCAATCAAACGCGCCGCCAGCAATCACCACAGGGCGTTGCGCGGTGCTCAATCGTTGTGCAATTTCAGCGAGTTGGTCATTAGACGGTAGGCCAAAAATATGTGGATGCTGTTTGAACGTAGGAACCGGCACCGTTTGTTGTTGGATATCTTCTGGAAGTACTAACACGACGGGGCCCGGTACACCTGAGGTCGCCATTCGAATTGCTTTGAATGCGGCTTGTGCAATTTGTTCAGGGCCCGTGCATTCAAACACCCACTTTGCAAC
>CAIYCP010000584.1 GCA_903924715.1 uncultured beta proteobacterium | reverse complement strand
TCTCGGGTGGCATGATTCCCTTGTTTACCCTTGGCATCCCCGGCAATGCTGTCACGGCGTTGCTATTGGGCGCACTGGTGATGCAAGGCGTGCAGCCGGGCCCCATGTTTATTACGCAACGCCCTGACTTGTTCTGGGGTGTGGTCGCCAGTATGTATGTGGGCAACGTGTTCTTGTTACTGCTGAACTTGCCGCTGGTGGGCTTGTGGGTGCAATGTTTGCGTATCCCCTATCGGGTGTTGTTTCCGTTGATTTTGTTGTTATCGATTGTGGGCACTTACTCGGCCAACAAAAATATATTTGATTTGTGGGTGATGATTGGCTTTGGTATTGTGGGCTATGTCTTGCGCAAGTTGCAATACGAATTTTCGCCGTTCTTGATCGCGTTTGTCCTTGCACCAATGCTCGAGCAATCGTTACGGCAGTCAATGGTGATGTCGCCCGACGGGCTCATGATTTTTGCCCACAGACCGATCGCAGCCGTCTTGATTGTTGGCAGCTTAATCTTGGCGGCGCTGGTGTTTCGTCAGCGCAAATCGCGGCAACCCTCCGGAGACCTGTAACAATGACAATGCGTGCAACCCTCTCAGCGTTTTTTTTTGCGGCCTTCAGCCTGACTGTCTCGGCCCAACCCGCGCCTGAGCTGGCTAAACTCAAGCCCGCAGGGTTTCCTGATCAGCCCATTGAGTACACGGTGGTGTATCCGGCCGGTGGCGGGGTCGACATCACGGCACGCCTGCTTGCCAAGTATGCCGAACAAGTCAGTGGCGACAAAATTTTGGTCAATAACCGAACCGGTGGTGCAGGCATGGTGGGTCACGCGTATCTGGCCAAGCAAGCCAAAGCCGATGGTTATACCTTGGGGGTCGTGGGCAATAACATTTGGGGTGACGCCATGCTCAAGGCGCAAGGCAAATGGGCCTTGTCAGACCTTGAGGCAATTGCTTACTTAAAGAGTGATTCTTTGACTTGGTTGGCGTCAACCACGGGTCCGTTCGCGGGCAAGTCGGCCAAAGAGATTATCCAGGTGGCCAAAGACAAGCCGAGTACGGTGCGCATCGCGGTGATCCCAGGCACCATGTGGGAATACCTGATTGAGCAAGTTGAGACACAGACCGGCGCCAAGTTTTTACGTGTGCCGTTTCAGGGTGGCAAACCTGCCATTGTGGCCTTGCTCGGTGGCAACGTTGATATCGCCCAAGGGTTCAGGGGTGAGTTCGACAGCTTCATGCAGGCCAAACAAGTCACGCCCATCGGTGTTGCGTCAGCCACGCGCCTGCCAAGCCTTGCAGAGGTGCCAACCTTTAACGAGATGTATGACGGGCAAGACTATATCTGGCGAACCATCCACTTTGTGGTGGTCCCCAAGGACACGCCTGCCGACCGCAAGGCCTACCTGGCCGCAACCCTTCAAGCTGCAATGCGCAATCCCGAGTTGATTGCTGAGTATCAAAAGCTGGGTGCTTATTTTGATCCGAGTCTGACGCAATCTAAAGCACTTGCGGCTGATTTAGAGGCGCTTGCACAAAAAGAACGCGAGTTTTACGTCAAGACGGGGCGGTTAAAGCCTTAAGGTCTTTCAGCGTTTAGTATTTAGTTTTTTGAAGTTAATTTTTTGGTCATTAAATTATTACAATAATTTTTCGATAATCGTTTTTTCAAAGCAATTCGCTATAAATCAAAGGAGACTAATCAATGAAAATAATCTCAACACTGATGGCGACTTTATTTGCCGCCGCAAGCCTCAGCGCGTTCGCGCAACCTGCCACAGACGTCGCAAAATTGAAACCCAAGGGGTTTGCCGATCAACCGATCGAATACACCGTGGTGTACCCAGCAGGCGGTGGTATGGACATCACCGCGCGCTTGCTTGCCAAATACGCAGAGAAGGCAAGTGGCGACAAAATCCTTGTCAATAATCGCACGGGCGGCGCGGGTGTTGTCGGCCATGCCTACCTCGCGACACAGGCTAAGCCCGACGGCTATACCGTGGGGATTTTGGGCAATATGATCTGGGGTGACGCCATGCTCAAAGCGCAGGGCAAGTGGTCGTTGGCAGACGTTGAGTCCATTGCCTACATCAATAGCGACTCATTGACCTGGGTTGCCTCAACCACTGGGCCGTTCGCAGGAAAAACCGCAAAAGAGATTGTTCAAGCTGCGAAAGACAAGCCCGGTACGGTGCGTGTTGCGGTAGTGCCTGGCACGATGTGGGAATACATCGTCGATCAACTCGAAGCTCAAACGGGTGCTAAGTTTCTACGCGTACCGTTTCAGGGTGGTAAGCCAGGGATCGTAGCCTTAGTGGGTGGCAACGTTGATGTGGCGCAGGGGTTCTTGGGCGAGTTTGATAGTTTCTTGCAAGCCAAGCAGGTCGCGCCGATTGGTGTCGCGTCGGCCACGCGCGTGCCGAGCTTGAAAGATGTTCCAACCTTTAACGAGATGTATAACTCGCAAGAATATGTCTGGAACATCATTCGCTTTGCTGTGGTACCTAAAGGCACACCAGCCGACGTGAAGGCTTATCTTGCTGCAACGATTCAAGCAGCAGTAGCTAATCAAGAGTTGATTGCTGAATATCAGAAGCTGGGCGCGTATTTTGATGACAGCCTGCTGAAGTCAAAGACTATTGCGGCAGACTTAAACGTCTTGTCACAAAAAGAACGTGACTTTTACGTTAAGACCGGTCGCCTGAAGCCTTAAATTTTTTTAACCCAACACATACAGAGATTGATTCATGGCAATGCAAAAACTTACTGGCCGTCAGGCCTTCATCAAATTGTTGCTTGATGAGGGCGTCACGCATATGTTTGGCAATCCCGGTACAACCGAGCTTGCCATCATGGAGGCGGTGCCGCAGTTTCCTGAGTTGAAGTATGTGTTGGGGCTGCAAGAGTCGATTGTGGTTGGGATGGCGGATGGGTTTGCGCGTGCGTCGAACAAACTTGTCGCCTGTAACTTGCACTGCGCGCCTGGTTTAGGTCATGCGATGGGGGCGATTTATTCGGCTAAGTTTTCGGGCTCGCCCATCATCATTACAGCCGGCCAGTACGAAGTGGGCTATGGCTTGCAAGAGCCCTTGCTGTACGAGCCCTTGGTGCCGATGGTGGCGCCCCTAGTGAAGTGGGCGTTTGAGGTCACGCGGTTAGAAGATCTGCCGCGCATTGTGCGGCGTGCTGCAAAGATCGCTCGCACACCACCGATGGGCCCTGTGTTTATTAGTTTGCCAGGTTCTGTGCTGGATGAAGAAACCGAAATCGAGTTTGGATTTCCAACAGTGATCGATGCAGCAGTGCGTCCTGGCGATGCGTCGTTGACCGCAATCGCGCAACGCCTGCTTGCCGCAAAAAATCCTGTCATTGTGGCAGGGCGTGAAATCGCGAACGCTGGTATTTTTGAGCAAGCCTGTGAGCTCGCAGAGCTATTAGGTGCTGCTGTGTATCAAGAGTCGGTCGGTTACAAC
>CAIYCP010000583.1 GCA_903924715.1 uncultured beta proteobacterium | reverse complement strand
AGATGGCTGATTCAGCCATCTCTGGGGGCCTTATACGTTCAACCTTGATGCTTGTGACGTCTGTTGATGCCGCCGCAAGGACCGTCAATCAATCATATCCGTTACTTGATTGTTGCTTTGCCACGCAGTTCAGCCTGAAAGGTTGTCAGTGCGGTTTGCTTCATCATTTCTTCAAGTTGAGGACGTACCTGCTCAAACGGAGGAAACTCAATGGGGCGAACGTCAATGACTTCAATCACATGCCAACCGTATTGCGATTGTACCGGTGCGCTGGCCAGTTGGCCCTTCTTGGTGGCAGCCACTGCTTTCGCAAAGGGCTCAACATAGTTGGTGTTGGGTGCCCAACCAAGATCACCACCTTTTTCGGCAGAGCCTGTGTCTTTCGACTGCTTAGCTAAGTCTTCGAACTTGGCAGATTTAGCCTTAAGTTTGGCTTGCATATCGTTTGCAAGTTTCTCGTCATCCACCAAGATATGACGTACGTTGTATTCAAACTTACCACTTTCGGCTTTTTTAAGTTTGTCGTATTCGGCTTTGGCAGTCGCTTCGGTAACGGGATTTTTCTTGACATAGTCTGTCATGAGGGCCTGTACCAGAATGCCCTGACGGCTGAGTTCAAGTTGGATCGCAACAGTTGGGTCTTTGGCGATGCCGGCTTGTTCAGCGGCTTGCACCATGACCTGTCGGTTGATGAGCTCGTCTTTGACTTGCTCGCGCAACTGGGGTGTGTCGCTTGCGCCTTGACCTTGGCTGATTAAGAGTTTGACGAATTGATCGACACTTTCTTGGGTGATGGCTTTACCGTTTACGGTCGCCACGTTTTGTGCATAGACAGGAGCTGCAAGTGCCAGTGAGGCAACCAGCATAACAATACGTTTCATGAATTTCCTTTGGAAGGCGCCCGAGTGGACAGTGCCAGTGCGTGAATCGGGTATGGGATTAAATCGCGCAAAAGATCATACACCAGGCGATGTTGCGCAATCATCGATTGGTTAGAAAAACACTCGGCCACGATTGTGGCCCGAAAGTGACTTGCCCCGCCCTTGTTGCCGGCGTGACCGGCATGCAGGTGCGATTCGTCGTAGATATCGAGCTGACTGGCGTTTAAGGTTGCCAAGCGCTCTTTTAGCAAAGTGAAGTGAGGGTTGGTTGCGTGCGTTTCGTCTTTGAATGAGGTCATGGCTTAGGATCGCCGTCTTTGTTTTCGATATGCTTACCGAGCCAAACTGATTGTGCAATCACAAAGACAATCAATAGGCCCATCAAACCAAAGACCTTGAAGTTGACCCATTGATCGGTTGTAAAAAAGCCTGAAAAGGCGATGAACAGATTGATCCCGCCGGCGGCGATGAAAAACAAGGCCCAGCTTAAATTCAGTCGCGTCCAGGCCGGGGCCGCCATATTAATTTTTTCGCCTAGAAGCTTCTGCATCAAGTTGCGCCCTAGAAAAATCTGACTGACCAGCAATGCGCCACCAAAAAGCCAGTACAACATGGTGGGCTTCCATTTGATAAAGGCGTCATCCTTAAACCAGAGTGTTGCACCACCGAACACGACAATCACGGCCAGATTAATCCAGTGCATGCCTTCAATCGGTTTGCCAGTGAGTTTGATCCAGACGATTTGCCCAATTGCCGCGGCCATTGCAACGCCTGTTGCGACATAAATATCGGCAAACTTGTAGGCCGCAAAAAACAGAATCAGTGGAAACAGATCAAAGAGAAATTTTTTCATGGTTTGATCGGCTCAAAGGTCAGTGAAAGAGAGTTGATGCAATAACGCAAACCCGTAGGGGGCGGGCCATCCGGAAACACATGGCCCAGGTGGCTGTCGCAGACATTGCACATGACTTCAGTGCGAAGCATGCCATGAGACGAGTCGGTTTCTTCGCGCACGTTGTCGCCGTCGATGGCGACAAAATAGCTTGGCCATCCGCAGCCGGCATCAAACTTGGTATCAGAGGCGAATAACGCAGTGCTACAGCCTACGCAGCGATAAATGCCGTGTTCGTTGTGATCCCAATAGCGACCCGTAAAGGCGCGCTCAGTTCCCTTTTGACGGGCAACGTAATATTCTTCGGCTGAAAGCTGGGCTTTCCATTCGGCATCTGTTTTGATGATTTTTTTCATATAGGCTATTCGAGTGCAGTTATTTAAAAAGGTTCGAGGCGAATTGATAAAAGTTTGGAGTAAATTGGCTAAACCTGCCATTCTCTCGATTTCAGGTAGGGGGATGTCAGCATTTTACGATGCAACACGTGTTTGCCGAGGGTTATCGGGCATAATCGACCACCATGTTAATCGAGTTTAAAAACGTCTCTGTCGAGCGCGAGCGCCGGCTGGTCTTAACCGACCTGAGCTTGGTGCTATCTGAGCAACGCATTGGGGTGATTGGACCCAATGGGTCTGGGAAAAGCTCTTTGGTCAGGCTGATTAATGGCTTGCTTTTGCCCCAAACGGGGCAGGTTTGTGTCAATGGGCTGGATACTGGAAAGGATGTCGCTGCGGTACGTCGCCAGGTTGGGTTTGTTTTTCAAAACCCCGACAACCAGATTGTCTTTCCGGTGGTGCATGAGGACATCGAGTTTGGTCTCAAGCACCGCGAACCGGATCCTGAACGGCGCATATTGCGTGCTCAGGCAGCACTCGAACGCCTTGGGGTTGGTCATTTAACCGAGCGTAGCGTGCACACGCTGTCGGGCGGCGAGCGCCAGTTAGTAGCCTTAGCCGCGGTGCTAGCCACCGAGCCAGAGATCTTGGTGTTTGACGAACCGACCACCCAGCTTGATTTGCGCTTGCGGAATCGGTTTGAAGCGCATTTGGTTGGGTTGCCACAGCCCGCCCTAGTGGTTAGCCACGATCTGGCTCTCATGCACCAGATGGATCGTATCCTGGTAATCAATCAAGGGCGGTTGGCGTTCGATGGTGTGCCAACTGAGGCGCTGGCCTGGTATCAAGCGCATTGCGCGTGACGGCCCCTTAACCCCAACCGCTCAAGATTCGTACAGAAAAATGCTGGGATCACTCTATTTACCAGGCAGCACCTGGTTGCACCTCGCACCTGCTGGCTTAAAGTTAGCGGTCTTGGCGTTGAGTAGTACTGCACTGATGTGGGTACATTCACCCCTGCTCTTACTGTTGACCTGCCTGTTGGTGTGCCTTTTAGTGCGCTGCGCAGGAGCTTCGTTGCAGCAAGTCTGGCGACAAGTGCGTCCGTTGGTTTGGCTTTTGCTGACGCTGGGTGCTTTGTCTGCATGGTCGCAAGGCGTCTTGCAAGCGCTTGAAATGGTCCTGCGGTTGTTCACACTGGTGCTTGCAGCGTTGGTGGTGTCAATGACCACGCCGCTGACACAGATGATGCAAGTGGTTGTATGGTTACTTGGGCCGTTTGAACGGTTAGGTTGGGTCAATGCTGAGAAAGTAGCGCTAGGATTTGGACTGACACTGCGTTTAATCCCTGAACTTGGCGTGCAGTGGCAGGATATTCGTGAGGCGCAGCTTGCGAGGGGTTTAACGCCTAGTCCGCTGACCATGGGTGTGCCTATGCTGCTGCGTACCTTGCGACGCGCCGATGAAATCGCCGAGGCTATTGATGCGCGTGGATAACCAAAAGAGGTTGATTTGAAAACGAAAGATATCGTATTGATTGCATTGTTCACTGCGTTGATTGTGGTGTTGAGTTTGATGCCGCCTATCCCGTTGCCCCTGGTCCCTGTGCCCGTTACGCTACAAACGTTTGGAGTGATGTTGGCAGGATTAATTCTAGGGCCTGCGCGAGCGGGGCTCGCTTTGCTGCTCTACGTGTTGATTGCCTTGCTAGGCTTACCTGTGCTACCGGGGGGGCGGGCCGGGTTGGCCGTCTTGGCGGGCCCTACTGCAGGTTTCTTGCTGGGTATGATTCCAGGTGCTTTCGTGACTGGTTGGCTGTCGGTTTTGTCGATTCAAAATGACAAGTCAGAGGAAGTGTCGAGTTCGTACGATACGTTCGGGCCAACACCTGTGTGGCAAATCGCACGCTATGTATTGGCTGCTGTAATTGGTGGGATTGTTTTGGTTTACGCAATCGGAATCCCATGGCTTGTGTTCGTGACGAAAATGGATTTCGCAAAAGCTTGTTGGGCAATGGCAGTTTTTGTGCCTGGCGATGTGCTCAAGGCAATTGTGGCAGCAGTGGTTGCACAGCGTATTCGTCGCTTGAATATGGTTTAGTGAGTAGTACGTTTCATGACTTTATTGTGACAACGATACTAGAAATCACTTGAGGTATTGACACTCGTTCGTCACATACGCTTGCTATGGTTCGCATACCTTGAAATTTAGGTGTGCAACATGTCTTCGATCGTCATTCAAAAAATATCAAAGTCCTTTGGCGTTACATCGATCTTAAAAGATATATCGCTGACGATCAAAGATGGTGAATTTGTTTCACTGCTAGGCCCCTCAGGCTGTGGCAAATCGACGCTTTTGCGTTTGATCGCTGGTCTTGATGTCGCTGAGAGAGGCTCGATCGTGGTGGGGCAGCACGACGTGACGCGTCTGCACCCTAAGGACCGAGACCTTGCTATGGTGTTTCAGTCTTATGCGCTCTATCCGCATTTAAGTGTCTACGACAATATTGCTGTGCCACTGCGTATGCGACGCTTGAACGTGTGGCAACGCTTGCCCGGTGTGCGCCTGTTCAGTCGCTCTCAGCAAAAAATCGAGCGAGACATTCGTCAAGACATCCATGAGGTTGCGCAGACTCTTGGTATTCAAGCGCTCTTGCCCCGTAAGCCGGCCCAGTTATCGGGCGGTCAGCGCCAACGTGTCGCGCTCGGCCGTGCCATGGTGCGCAAGCCAGAGGCATTTTTGATGGATGAGCCGCTATCGAATCTTGACGCGAAATTGCGTGTCCATATGCGAAGCGAACTCTCGCAGTTACATCGCACTCTTGGCGCAACTTTTTTGTATGTCACGCACGATCAGGCCGAGGCCTTGACGATGTCAGATCGTATTGCGGTGATGATGGAAGGCTCAATTCTTCAGTACGATACGCCAGACGAAATTTATCGCAATCCTAGTGATTTGCGCGTTGCCGAATTCGTGGGAAGCCCTCGTATCAATATGCTTCAGGGCTGGGTGCGTGAGGGTAAGTTAGAACTCTTGGAGACCGAGCAAAAGACGCTCGCCCACAGTTATTTGGCACTCAGTGTTGATGCACCGCACGGGCTCGGTGTGGTGGTTGCCTTTAGAAGCGAACAGTGTTCGCTTGTTCCGGCTGGGCAAGCTGCATTGCAAGGTGTTGTTACTCATTGTGAGAACTTGGGTTCTGACACGCTTGTACATGTGCGTACGAAACAAGCTAAAGATCCAATCATTGTCCGCATTGCGGCTCAGGCGCCCCAAGTAAAGCTGGGCATGCTAATCGGTGTCTCTTTATCGATGCTGCCTTTGGTGTTCTCTGAGCAAGGCCCTCGGCTAAGCGTGAGAGTCGCCGAACTAGATGAGCAGCCCGTCACGCCGGTGCTTGCCTTCGAAACAGCCTAAAGGTCATGTCAGCGATGAAGATGAGGCAGCCGGTTGCAAAAAAAATAAGACTGGGCGCGGTTGCGAATTGGGCACCGCTGTATTTGTTGGCGCCCGCATTGATATTGTTGGCGATGTTTTTATTAGGGCCCTTACTGGCTATTTTAGGCTTGTCATTCACCGACTATCAATTGGGTTCGAAGTCGTTGAATTGGATTGGCGTAGAAAATTTTATTGAGCTTTATCACGACAAAAACTTTTGGCGTTCGTTGCGTAATACCGCATTGTATAGCGGGGTCGTGGTGCCGGTCTCTGTGCTGCTCGGATTGGGCGTGGCGCTATTGATTGAAGCGCAAAAAAGTTTTAAGGATTTTTACCGAACGATTTTTTTCTTGCCTGTGATGGCGACGCTCATCGCCATGGCCATATCTTGGCAGTTTATTTTGCATCCGTCATTCGGCTTTTTAAATCTTTTATTAAAAGAATTTGGCTTGCCAGGTCATAACTGGTTACGCACTGAGTCGCTCGCCTTGTGGGTGCTCGCAGCTATCGGGATCTGGAATCAATTTGGGTTCAATATGGTCTTGTTTTTGGCTGGCTTGGTGTCGATCCCGCGGCACCTCTACGATGCAGTAGCGATGGACGGTGCCTCATCTCCCTTTGAGCGCTTTCGCCTGGTCACTTGGCCCTTGCTCGGGCCCGTGACGCTTTTCGTTGTGGTGATTACCGCGATCCGTTCTTTTCAGGTCTTTGACACCGTCGCGATATTGACAAAGGGTGGGCCGAGTAAGTCCACCGAGGTGTTGTTGTACACGATGTATGCAGAAGGATTTGAATTTTTTAAGTCAGGTTATGCCTCGGCGGTGACGATTGTATTCTTGGTGATCGTCTTAGCACTGACGTTAATCAAAACGCGTTACCTTGAAAAGAAGGTTCACTATGCTTAGTCGAGCCTTGCGTCATGTGGTGTTGCTGTCGTTAGCGGCGATCGTGCTGTTTCCGTTTATCTGGATGGTACTGACTTCGCTCAAACCACCCGAAGAAATTTTTGTGGATCATATTCGCTGGCTACCTGATCGACTGTATTGGGTAGAAAACTATACGCGGGCCTTTACCAAGGCACCGCTTGCGCAGTATCTACTAAACGGCGTCATTGTCACGCTTGCGATTTTCTTTTTACAGGTACTGGTGAATTTACCTGCGGCCTACGCACTATCCAAGTTGCGCTGGAAGGGACGTGAATTTGTTTTTGGCCTAGTACTTGCGTGCCTGTTAATCCCGCCACACGCAGTCGCAATCCCAGTGTTTTTGTTGTTATATCAATTGGGTTTATTAAACAGCTATGCCTCTCTGATTTTGCCTTGGACCATTTCGGTATTTGGCATTTTTCTCATGCGTCAGTTCTTCATGACCGTACCAGATGATTTGGTTGATGCGGCTCGAATGGACGGCATCTCCGAATTTGGCATTGTGTGGCGTGTGATGCTCCCGGTTGCCTACCCTGCGCTGACGGCCTTTGGTATTTTTTCATTGGTCGCACATTGGAATGATTACTTTTGGCCACTTATTGCCATCAACGAACAAGCACTGTTCACGCCACCACTGGGCGTTGTGCATTTTCGTAATGATGATGCAGGCACTGACTTCGGTGCGTTGATGGCTGCTGCAACAGTGGTTATTACACCGTTACTCGTTGCGTTCGTCTTTTTGCAACGCCGGTTTGTGCAAGGCATCACGATGACGGGGATGAAATAATTTTTGTGCAAGGTCGTAGTGAGTTAGATCTTATTTTTTCTAGATCGTTTTTTCTTTGGAGTTTTTATGATTAAAAAAATACTTTCGTTGACAGCGAAGACCGCTTTATTGGCAGCGCCTCTTTTGTCGTTTGCAGCGACCGAAGTTGTCATTCAATATCCTTACCCTGAATTATTTGAAGAAACGCACAAGCAACTGAAAGAAGCATTTGCCAAGGTCCGTCCAGATATCACTCTTGTGTACCGTGCACCTTACGCAAGCTATGAGGAGGGCACCCAGAAGATTCTGCGTGAGGCCGTTACCAATCAGTTGCCTGACGTCACCTTTCAAGGCTTGAATCGTTTGCGTGTACTGGTCGATCGCAAAATTGCGGTTCCACTTGATGGGTTTATCGCAGCCGAAAAGAACTTTGACGAGCAGGGCTTTCATAAAGCGATGTTTGACATTGGTACCGCGCAAGACAAAGTGTACGGATTGCCATTCGCGATTTCGTTGCCGATTTCGTATTACAACCTCGACTTAGTTAAAAAGGCGGGTGGTGATCCTGCCAATTTACCAACGACTTGGCCTGAAGTTATTGCACTCGCAAAAAAGATTAAAGCCTTGGATGGCGGCAACCACGGCGTGACGTATGCGTGGGATATCACCGGAAACTGGCTTTGGCAGGCTCCAGTGTTTAGTCAAGCTGGCACGATGCTCAATGCCGACGAGTCGAAAGTTGCATTCAACGGTGATGCTGGAAAATTTGCCATCAATATGATTGCAAATTTAGTGACAGAAGGTGGCATGCCTAATTTAGCGCAGGCGGATGCGCGAAGCGCCTTTGCCGCGGGCAAGACGGGTATTCACTTTACGTCAACGTCAGATTTGACCAAAATCACGCAAATGATCGGTAACAAGTTTGAACTCAAGACCCAGGTCTACCCCAGTGTCTTACCAAACGGAAAGCTTCCTGCGGGTGGCAATCTTGTCGTGATTGTGGCTAAGACACCTGAAAAACAGAGCGCCTCTTGGGCCTTTGTGAAGTTCGCAACAGGCCCCGAGGGTGCGGCAATCATGGCGAAGACAACTGGCTACATGCCGCCCAACAAGATTGCGAATGACGTGTATCTGAAGGATTTTTATGTACAAAATCCTAATCACTTTACTGCAGTCAAACAATTACCTTACTTGACTGGATGGTATGCGTTTCCAGGAGAAAACGGTTTGAAAATCACTGATGTCATTAATGATCAGTTGCAATCAATCGTGTCGGGTAGCCGTGCGAAAGAGCCGCAAAAAGTTCTGGATGATATGACCGCTTCTGTACAGAAGCTGTTGCCGCGTCAGTAAGTATCTAAATATTCAAAGTATCAACCTGTTTAACTCGCTCAAGGATCAAGATGAAACTCATACATTTAACGGATACGCATTTAGTCGAACCTAACCAGATCTTGTATGGCTTGAATCCCCTTGAGCGGTTGGACTTGGCGATTGCGAGTATCAATCATTTGCATGCAGATGCCGATCAAGTGGTCATTACTGGCGATTTGACGCACTGGGGGCAGCTTGGAGCGTATCAGGCGCTGCATTCTAGTCTCGCTGTGCTTCAGCCTCCGTGCACGCTCATTTTGGGCAATCATGACAACCGTGAATTATTTCGCAGCGTTTTTAGCAACGCGTTAGAAGATGTAAACGGCTTTGTGCAGGGTGTACAAGAGACGGCTGTTGGGCAGTTTTTATTTTTAGACACGAATCAACCGGGCACACACTCGGGGTGGTATTGCGCGAACCGCTTGCATTGGTTGGGTGAGCAACTTGCACGCTCGCCCCAGCAGCCAAAATATATTTTTATGCATCATCCTCCGTTTGAAGTCGGTCTAGAACCGATGGATCGAATTGGACTTGTGCAGCGTAAGGAGTTTCTCGAGGTTCTTCGCCCTTATCTAGGCTCGGTACGTCATCTGTTTTTTGGACACGTGCATCGACCGATCTCGGGGAGTTGGTACGGAGTACCGTTTTCAACCCTGCGTGCTACAAGTCACCAAGTTTGGCTTGATTTTGAGGCTAAGGGAGAGATTCCAGGTAGCCACGAGCCCCCAGCCTATGGCGTCGTGTTTATGAATGGCGAGACTGTTGTGGTGCATGCGCATGACTTTCTGGATCAGAGCCTGAAGTTTTCACTTGACGGGCAAGAGCCAAAGACTAACTGAGTTATGCTTTGAGGTAAGTCAAGAGAGCCGATCTTTCGCCTGAGAGGGATCGTCTCTAGTGCTTCTATTGTTTTGGTAAAGATATGGTTTTCTTGTTATTATAGTACATCAATAATGGGATAATATAGTACATAAATTTAATGCCCTGTCAGATATAGTGGAATTTATATAAATAAAATCAATAATTTATGAAAATTATTTGTCGACAAAGGTGCAAGATTGTTGTTCTCAGCGGACTACTCCAGATCTGTCTGCCGGCTCTTGCCTACATGCCGCTGAACACCGACGATGCCGGAACGACGACAAAAGGCGGTTATCAAGTTGAGCAATCTTTTTATTCGTTGATACAAGTTGGCCAAGGGTCTGACAACGCTGCGGTGACGACCTCAGGTGAGGATTATCAAGGCTCCGGCAATGCTCAAGCCTTTCCCTTTACGTTTTCACGTGGGCTGACCGACAACATCGACTTGCAGTTTTCACCCACGTATTACTTACAACCGGCAGGTGGATACTCACGGGTGTCAAATTACACCCTAAATTTGAAGTGGCGATTTTATGGCGACGGTGAAACAGGGCTTAATTTTGCGCTCAGGCCCCAACTGATTGCGCCGGCGAGTACGGCGCAACAAGAGAATGGCTTGGGGAATGCTCGCTTCAATTATGGCTTGAATCTTATTGCCTCTCAGTTTGGCGAAAACTATGAAGTGCATGCCAACGCGGGCTATGCGAGTGCGCCGTACAACAATTCATACTCTGTGGGTTTGAGTACTGATGCGCGTCGCACAGATTTATATTCTGTATCGGTGGCACCCGTATGGGTGATCTCTTCACAGTGGAAGCTGGCCGTCGATGTGGGGATCAACACGAACCCGACGGCAACCGATGCAACGCTGACGCGTTACGGGCTGATCGCGCTGCTCTATTATCCGCTGAAGGATTTAGACGTGGGCGTTTCGTATCAGCGCAACGCCTCGACTTTTGGTGTGGCCTTTGGTGATTCAGGTCAGTACGTAAGTCGGTTGCAAGTTGGCGTGACCTATCGGTTTGATTAACGATTTTTTTTAAAGTGCCTGGCCTTGACCATGCTCGCCTATGCGCAAGAGTATGCTCGGATCCTTTCGAAGATTTGCTTGATTCCACCGAATCAATAGGTACATCAGTATCGCAACCGATAGACCAAACATCACGATGATGATGTTGATTGCAATGCCTAGCCACAGCATCAAGCTATACAGTGACACCATCAATAAAATATTGAGTTGCTCATTGAAGTTTTGCACGGCAATTGAATGGCCGGCCGACAATAACAAATGGCCGCGATGTTGCAACAGAGCATTCATGGGTACAACAAAAAATCCAGACAAAATTCCTATTACTAACAACAGTCCATAGACAGCCCATTCGTTGTAGATCAGTGGCATGACCAGCACGACTAAGCCCATGAGTGCGCCAACTGGCAGAACGCGAAGAGATTGTTTAAGCGGCACGCGAGCCGCTGCAATTGAGCCAAGTACAGTACCCAAGGCGGCGATGCCCATCAAGACCGACGCTTGATCTAAACGATATCCTAGTTGACTGCGGCCCCATTCGATCACAATCAATTGCAGTGTTGCGCCCGCGCCCCAAAAGAGGGTCGTGACTGCCAGGGAAATCTGGCCTAGCTGATCAGCCCACAGCACTTTGATGTAACCACCAAAGGCTTTAATCAGTCGAAGGGGGTGCTGATGTTGTTTTGGGTATCGAGCGTTTGTGTTTGGAATGAATAAATTCGTCAGCGCGGCAGCAACGTAGAGCACGCTAATCATCAAGATCGCAACTTCGGCAGGTGTGTTTGCCATTTGTTTGATCAGGGCGTGTGAAAGCAACCAGTCTGACACGGCAGGCGAGACTAATAAGCCGCCCACGACCGACCCCATGATGATGGATACAACGGTCATGCCTTCGATCCAGCTGTTTCCGATGACAAGTTGTTCGGGGGGCAGCATCTCGGTGATGATGCCGTACTTGGCCGGTGAATAAGCGGCAGCCCCCATGCCAACAATCGCGTACGCCACGCAGATTAAGACGATTTGTCCAGACGCTACAAAACCAAATAATCCGTAGCTAAACATCAGAATGCAACCGATCACTTTGAAGGCGTTTGTGGTGAACATGACCTTGCCCTTTGCGTAGGTGTCAGCGATCGCACCAACAAAGGGCGCCAGGAGCACGTAACTTGCAGCTACGCCCCATTTGATTAAGGGGGGCACCCATACGGGGCCCTCTAGTTGATGAATCAAGGCAATCGCAGCAATAAAGAGGGCGTTATCCGCTAGTGACGAGAAGGTTTGCGCGATGATGACGATATAAAAGCCACGATTCACGGCGCACTCACTTGGCGAGTGTCGCTTTCAGTTTTTGTTGTGTGTAAGTCGCGGGTCGCTTCGGGTGATTCGCTGCCTTTAGGCTTGGGGGGCAGGCGCATGAGCGCGCTACCCATTTTGATCTGTGCGCCCGGGATAATTTGATCGGCTAAAGTAAAGCCGTCTGGGGCGAACACGATGATGGTCGAGCCGTGCTCAAACCAGCCAAGCTCTTGTCCTTTTGCAAACCCAACGTCGCAAGAAAAATTCGTTTGTCCTTGGTAACGCGTATGAAATAAAGTGTTGAGCCCATGTAACCGAATACTCGCCACCAAGATCGCAGCGACCGGAACGAGCGCAACCTTGTGTTGTTGTGCACCTAACTCAAGTGCAAGCACAGCGCGCTCATTTTTGCAAAATAGCTTCTCGACACGCTTCAAGGCAATCGGGTTAACGTTCCAGGTATCGCCTGAAAGATAATTGACAGTCTTCATCGCACCTGCATAGGGGGCATGAAAGCGGTGATACATTGCAGAGGTTAAGCGCAACGTCACGTATTGGCCGTTGGTCCAGGCGCTCGTGTCAGCCTGTTGACCAAACAGATCGGTCAGGGTGTACGGAAATCCCTTCGCCTGAAACACTTGTCCGTTCACGATTCTTCCGCAAGCGCCCACAATGGCATCGCAGGGGCTGGTCATCACCTCCGGATCCTGATTGACGACGCGCGCGCCTTCACGCAATTCGCGAATAAAACAATCATGAAGGCTATCAAAATGTTGTTTTTTGGCTTCGCTTAAATCGAGATCGGTAAATAATTTCCAGACACCAATCGATGCGTCGCGCACCCAGCCGATCTTGATTTTGCTGAACCAGCCCATGAAATGGGTGACGGCAAGCCTGGGAATCCGGTTGGTGACCAAGAAGTTGAGGTCTTCGTGAGCAAAGACATTTCTGACGGCTTTACTGATGTTCATCATTTCGTCACCTTAAAGT
>CAIYCP010000582.1 GCA_903924715.1 uncultured beta proteobacterium | reverse complement strand
CGTTGGCCATGGTTTCGGCAGTCACACACAGTGAGTCAAGCAAACAGAAAGCAAAAAGCTGTTGAACGAAAGCTTGGCACTGAAACGGTGAATCCGATGGCAACCAAGTTCAACAGCTATACGTTTTGGGGCTGGGGAGGAAGGATTCGAACCTTCGCATGCCGGAATCAAAATCCGGTGCCTTAACCAGCTTGGCGACTCCCCAACTAACTTTCAATCCAATGCCGCAGTGGGTGCTCTGATAACCCTTCACAGACAGAAATCGACTGGATCGGGTTCAGTACACCCGCTAAGGCTGCACTAGAAAAATCTGTACGCGTTTTAGCGAGTAATTTCTGGTGGACCGCTGCCGCCTGCTGTACGTTTGAAAACCCAACAAAAAGGCAGGCACCTGACCCCGTCATGCGTGCATTCAAACCAGCTTGTTCAAGCCAATCGACTGCCTGACGTACAACGGGATAGCGTTTCAATACAACGGGCTGTAAATCATTGCGGCCAAAATCCTGCGGAAAACTTGATTTTTGATCAATTTCAACGCAAAACTCATCAAAGAGTTTGACCCCAGAAAAGTCCGTCATTTTGACCGGATCGGTGTCTCTTGTCAAATCCGGATCCCCGAAAACAGCAACGGTTGGCACGCTTTGAGCAGGCTGAACGACGACGTAGGACCGTTCGGGCAACACCAGGGGTGTCAGTTGCTCGCCGATTCCCTGGGCGAAGGCATTTTGGCCTGAGATAAAGACCGGGACATCGGCGCCCAACGTGAGCCCTAGCTGCATCAGTGCCGCGCGGCTCAGTCCAGTCCCCCAGAGTCGGTTTAGGCCGATCAGGACCGTCGCGGCATCACTCGAGCCTCCGCCCAACCCCCCACCCGCAGGAATATTTTTTTTGACCCTGATTTGAGCGCCAGACTTGGCGCCGGTTTGCGCCTGCAACGCACGCGCTGCCCGCACCACCAAATCTTCGTCGTGCGGGACCCCAACCATATCGGTTTCACGCACAATTTTGCCGTCCGGGCGCACGTCAAGATCAATGCGATCAGCCAGGTCAATCAACCTGAACACGGTTTGCAATAGATGGTAGCCGTCTGCACGGCGTCCGATGACGTGCAAAAACAGATTCAGCTTAGCGGGCGCAGGCAGGTCGTACAGCACGGCTAATCGATGACCAGTCGAATAGAAATATTGCGGCCAGCTTCGGCGCGCAGCAAACTGATCAAACGAGGGCCTACGTTATCAAAATTAGAGAGCCGGGCAGTCCAACCCGCTTGCTCAAACGCGACGACTCGACCTTGAGCGTCTTGCTCTAGCACGCGCATGCCTGGCAACGACTGCTTCTGCATCCGAAACCAACTGCGCAAGTCCTGCACAGGCATCTTTTGCCCAAGCACCTGCTCGATCAAGTCATCAGGCGTCGAGGCCCGTATGATTTCGCCGTTGGAGCGTTCAAGCGTTGCGCCTTGAGCAAGCACGCTGACGCGCGCCAGGGTGCTGCCAAACGGATTGGTCAACTCTAGGGTCAGTTGCACACCCGAGTCGCGCCACACAAAACCACCTTGAACCGCCTCGGGAGCTTGATTGAGCACTTCGGTTTTAGCGGCGAAACGTCCGTGACGCGCGACCACGCCATCAAGTGACCCCTCGCGCTCGGGTGGAGCTTGGGTCGCGCAACCGGCAAGCGCCAAGAGAGAAACCGCAAGAAACCGCATTGCCCTTGAACGCACGCGTGTAGCAACCGCCACTGTCCTCAAAGTCGAACCCCAAAGCGCTTAATGGTTTCTAATAAAGTCGCATTGTCCGGTTCTTTGGCGGCACCTTTTTTCCAGATCTCTTTGGCCGCATCCTGTTGACCTAACAGCCACAGCGCCTCACCAAGATGGGCTGCGATATCGGCCTCAGGGCGAATCCGATAGGCTTTTTCTAGATACTGCACCGCGGCGGCGTAGTCGCCCAGACGAAACTTAACCCAACCCATACTATCCATGATGAAGGGATCGTTCGGTGCAATTTCAAGCGCTCGCGTAATCAAGCGAAGCGCCTCAGGAAGACGTTGATTCCGGTCCGCCAATGAATAGCCAAGTGCGTTATACGAGTGTGCGTGACCGGGATCGAGCGCCATCACTTCTCGAAACAAGCGCTCGGCGTCATTCATTTGATGGTTGCGCTCGTAGAGCATCGCCAACTCGTATTTAATTTCTACCGTATCAGGCAACTGCACGTTCGCCGCAGAGAGTCGCCTGATCGCTTCAACTAAGCGATTCGCATCACGCAAAATCTGCGCCCCGACTGAGGCCGTCAGAATCTGCTCTTCTGGGGTTTGCGGGTCGCTTGAGTCAAGTAAGGCGAGCGCTTCGTCAGTACGCCCTTGCTGTGCTCGAATCGCAGCCTGGCGCACGCGCGCATTGTGACGCGCTGCCGGCTCTTCAATTTTGTCTAATATTTTGACTGCGTCGTCAAAAAAACCTTGCTCTTGCGCAATTCGGGAAAGCAACTGATAGGCACCGGTGAGTGCAGTCGTGGCGTCGCTTGCGCCAGCAGGCGCTGCACTTTCTCGTTGCGTTTGAACACTAATAAATTGCTCAAGCAGGCTACGGGAATCGGCTAAGCGTTTGGCCCGATAGGCAATCTGCGCTTGCATAAACATCAGATCGAAATCTTCGGGCGCCAACTTCGCCATGGCAACCAGCTCTGCCATGGCCAGATCGAACTCGCGCCGCTCGGCCCACTGTGTGGCCATGAGCACGCGTAACCGTCGCGCGTTTGGGTGGGCCGCTGCAAAACCCTGGGCATCTTTAAAGGCCTGTGGGGCATCAACTGCCAACCCGTACTCAAACACGCGCATCGCAGCATCTTCAGATCGTGGTGCTCGGTTCAACGCCGCCTTGGCAGCACTTAAGGCACGAGGCGCATCACCCGCTGCGCGCGCAAGGTCTGCCACAGCGATGTGCGCCGGCAACGTATCGCGCGCATTACTTTCTTGCAAGACGCTGATTAAGATCGAAAGCCCTGCCCGTTTATCCGGCACGCGACCCAAGATCGCCATCGCCTGCCCAATCGCGGCTGTTTTGTCGGTCGCTTCATCAATTTTTTTACGCAAGGCCGCGGTCAAGCCACTCGTCTGGCCCGCGGCAGCTGAGAGCGTCATCTCGGTTGACACCGCCTCAGCGTCGTCTGGCTCAAGACGCAGCCAGAGACGAGAGGCCTCAAGCGCGCCCCCCAAATTGCCACCTGCCAAATAAAACTCGAGCGCGCGACGCGCCAAGCGTAAGTCACCCACTTCTTTGGCGAGATCCAGCATCGTTTTACCCGCGGGGATAAACGCTGAACGCTGCGCTGAGAGTTCAGCCGCAAGCACTCTAAAAATAATACTTGAGGTAAGCGTGACCTCGGGCAACTGCCCGGCGCGAACCCGAATTTCTTCAGACTCTGAGGTGAGCGGCTTAACTTCGAGGGGCGTGCTTTGCGACACACCTTTGCTTGGCCCGCTTTGCGCGCACCCGCCTGCCGCCCACACGACCCCAAAAAGGCTTAGGTATAGGGTGAAAGAAACCTTCTTAAAACAACATTTAAACAACGACTTCACGCGACCCGCCTAGTTGGTGGCACAATCATCCGACTTCTTCTCTAGATGTTAGCACTCACCCATGCCAGAACTACCTGAAGTTGAAACAACTCGTCGCGGAATTGACGCCGTTGCAACAGGTCACCGGTTAAAACGACTGGTGGTCCACGAGACCCGTATGCGCTGGCCAATTCCAGCCGACTTGCCGCAACAGGTTCAGGGGCAGGTTGTGCGCGCCTGCCTGCGCCGCGGCAAGTACCTTTTGCTAGAGTTTGACCGAGGCACGCAACTGATTCACCTGGGCATGTCGGGATCGCTACGCAGCGTTATGAAAGGTGAATTATTGCGCAAGCACGACCATGTTGAATGGGAGTTTGACCACGCGACACTGCGCTTGCACGACCCGCGTCGGTTTGGCGCCGTCTTATGGCACCCTAAAACGGATGGCCCCGTTGAGCAGCACCCCTTGCTCAGCAAACTGGGGATTGAGCCCTTTGATCCCGCCTTTGATGCGGCCTACCTTAGGCGCGGCCTGGTGGGACGACAGATGTCGATCAAACAGGCCTTACTCGCGGGCGACGTGGTGGTTGGAGCGGGCAATATCTACGCATCCGAAAGCCTTTTTAGAGCGCGCATCCATCCCAAAACGCAAGCGACCCGCGTCTCACTTGCTCGCTGCGCCCGCTTAGTCGATGCGATTCGCGACACGCTAAACGATGCGCTCGACTCAGGGGGCAGCACCTTGCGCGACTACGTCAACGCGACCGGTGAAGCCGGGGCTTATTTCACCTTGCACGCAGCGGTGTACGAGCGCGCAGGCCAACCCTGTAGAGTCTGTGCCAGCGTGATCAAACGTATGATGCAAGGTCAACGCGCAACCTATTTCTGTCCAACCTGCCAAAAAATTTAAACAAAGAATATGACTCAGCTCAACGAAACACACGACCCCGCCCTCAGCAGCTGGCTCGCAAGCGCCAACGACGCGAATATAGGATTTCCAGTTCAGCACTTGCCGTTTGCCGTGTTTCGTCGCGCCGCGAGCCAAGAAAAGTTTAGACCCGGGGTCGCACTGGGCGATCAAATTATTGATTTAGCTCAGTTGGCATTGCGCCAACCATTTTCGGGCTTAGCCGCTGAAGCACTGAACACCTGTACAGGTCCTACGCTCAATGCGCTGATGGCGCTGGGTAACCGCCATTGGTCTGCGCTCAGGCTCGCGCTTTCGCAGGCGACGCGTGCCGGCAGCGTGCTGCAAGCCGTCATCGAACCTCTTTTGGTGCCACAGGCTCAGGCCGAATATAGTTTGCCAGCACAAATTCGTGATTACACCGATTTTTATATCTCGATTTACCACGCGACCGCGGGCGGAAAAATTTCGCGCCCTGATGCGCCCTTGTTACCCAACTTTAAATGGCTGCCGATCGGCTATCACGGCCGCGCTTCAAGTGTGGTGATCTCGGGGCATGAGGTGGTCCGCCCCGTTGGACAAGCTCGCCCCGCAAGTGCGGGGCAACCGCCTAGTTTTGGCCCCAGCCAGCGGCTTGACTTTGAACTTGAAATGGCAATGTTCGTTGGCCCAGGTAACGCCCAGGGCAAGCGCATCACCATCGACGAGGCCGATGAGCATATTTTTGGCGTATGCCTTCTCAATGATTGGTCAGCCCGCGATATTCAGGCATGGGAAGTGCAGCCTCTGGGCCCTTTTTTAGCCAAAAGTTTTGCCACCACCATCTCTCCGTGGATCGTCACCCGCGAAGCGCTCGAGCCCTTTCGCTTGCCCTTTAACCGGCCTGCAACAGATCCTCAGCCCCTGCCTTATCTGATGAATGAAAGCGTTAAAAAAGGCGGCGTCTATGACATCGGGCTCAAGGCTTTGATCTCAACCGAGCAATCACGGGCGGCTCGGCATGAGCCTGCTTTGCTGGCGCACAGCAACTTGTGCCACGCCTACTGGACCTTATCTCAACTGATTACGCATCACACTGTCAACGGCTGCAACTTACAGCCCGGCGATTTGATTGGCACGGGCACCATGTCAGGCCCCAACCCCGATCAAGCCTTATCGTTCAACGAACTGAGCGTTGGCGCCACCCAGGCAGTCAAACTACCTTGGGGGCAAGAGCGCAAGTTTTTAGAGGATGGCGACGAGATCACCCTGCAGGCCGAGTGCACCAAACCCGGCTACCCCAGACTCAGCTTTGGCCAAGCCACCGGAAAAATACGGCCCGCCGTTGGATAAGGTGAGTTAAGCCTGCAACACCTTGCCGGGGTTCATAATTCCCTGGGGGTCAAGCGCCTTCTTGATCTGCTTCATCAGCGCCAACTCGAGCGAACTTTTATACCGCGTCAATTCGTCGCGCTTGAGCTGACCCACCCCGTGTTCGGCGCTGATCGAACCGCCGTGCGCATGCACACTATCGTGCACCAATTGATACACGTCATACTGCTGCGCCAACAACTGCTCTTCGGTTTGCTCAGGCGCACGGGCCACGTTGTAGTGCAGATTGCCATCACCCAAATGCCCAAACACAATGTGTTGAATGCCTGGAAACTTGACCTGCAACGCTGCGTTGGTTGTTTTGACAAACGTGCTGATCAAGAGAAGAACTTTTTAACAATTTCAAAAGCCACTTCTTATAGCTTATTATAGTATATAATATGGGATTTTGATCAGAATTTAAAAAAAAACTGAGCTTTATT
>CAIYCP010000581.1 GCA_903924715.1 uncultured beta proteobacterium | reverse complement strand
TTTGTTTATCGTTGATACAGTCAGGAAAATTGACCGCGCTTGGCGTGACTTCGGCAAAACGCTCTGAGTTATTACCCGAGGTGCCAACCATCGCAGAAGCGGGTCTGGCCGGCTATGAAGTCAGCGGTTGGTTTGGCTTGTATGCGCCCAAAGCCACACCGCTCGAGATTGTTGAGAAACTCAATCTTGAAACCGTTAAAATCTTAAACGACCCACAAATTAAAGCCCAATTGCTTGCACAAGGTGCTGTCACTGTTGGCGATACTTCTGCACACTTTAATCAATATGCCTTAGACGAACGACACCGCTGGGCAAAAATTATTCAAGATGCAGGTATCGTGATCGATTAATGACACACTCAAGCATTGCAATAAAAAAGGCCGCAGAAGCGGCCTTTTTTTACAACTGGGCAATCGAATCAATCGCCGTAGACTTTACCGAACAAGACCCAGGCTTTACCGTCAAAGCGTGCTAACTGCATACGCTCGATTGGATAAAAATCAGTGGCACTTGTTTGCACGTTGATCCCAGGCAACAACAAAGGCAGCTTCAAATCACTAACGCTTGCTGCTTGCTTCATGATGTTTTCGCGAGTCAGGTTGTTACCTGCTTGCTTGATCACGTGCGCCACGGTTTGCGCATTAATGAAGCCTTGAATATAGAAGCTGTCGGTAGGATCTGAGCCAGCCATGTACTTCTTAAACCACTCTTGGTACTCAAGAAATGCCTTGTCGTCTTTCCACTGCGGATCGCTAGGATCTTTGAAAAACGCGGTCGTGATCAAGCCAACGCTGTTGTCAAGACCAGCTGGTGCCAAGGTTGAGCCGACTGAGCTCGCAACTTGCACCAGATAATGCGTTGGTTTCCAGGTCATCTCTGCAGCTTTTTTAATTGCTTGCGCGGCAAACTTTGGAACTGCAACGTTCACAAATATATCTGCACCAGAAGATTTAAGCTTGACCATCTGGCTGTCAACCGTAGGGTCTGTCACCTCATAAGTTTCGCGCGCAATAATCATGCTTTTCTTGTCGCCAAGACCCGCCTCGAGACCAGACAGGTAATCTTTGCCAAAATCATCATTTTGATAAAGAACGGCAATCTTACCGTTTGGCTGCCCTTCTAAAATTGCCTGCGCAAATACTTTACCTTCGCTAAAGTAATTTGGCTGCCAACCCATCGTCCAAGGAAAGTTCTTTGGATCGCCCCATTTTGAAGCGCCCGTTTGCACAAACAGATGAGGCACCTTCTTTTGATTCATGTATTTATGAATTGCGGAGTTGGTTGGCGTACCCAGCGTCGCAAATAAAAATAGAACCTTGTCCTGCTCGACTAACTTACGCGCTTGTTCAAGCGTTTTAGGTGGAGCGTAGTTATCATCAAGAGAAATGAAATTGATCATACGGCCATTGATGCCGCCTTGATCGTTAATCATTTTAAAATAACCCGCCTGAGCCTTACCGTACGAACTGTATGACGATGCTGGGCCTGAGTAAGGATTGATATTACCGACTTTAATTTCTTTATCGGTTGCGCCAACGTCATACGGCTGTGCCGATACGCCAAAGCCACTCAGCGCGATGGCGGCAGCAACAAGCACTGGACTCCAATTATTCATTCGTCTTTTCATGATTGCATCCTTCTTTACTGGTTGATTAGATAAAAATAGTTGAGGCGATCATCGCGTTTGTTAAACGCGGTGCGAAAATACCTTAACGGCCGTACGTCTTACCCAGCAATACCCAAGCCTTGCCGTCGAACCTCGCTAATTGCATACGTTCAATTGGCGAAAAATCATCGGGACCTGTTTGCACATTGACGCCAGGCAGCAGAGAAGGCAACTGTAAATCGTTAATGCTAGAAGCCACCTTCATGATATTGGCACGCGTTAGGTTATTACCCGCTTGTTTGATCACGTGAGCCACGGTCTGCGCATTGATATAGCCTGAAATATAAAATCCATCTGTTGGATCCGCACCAGGAATATATTTTTTCAACCATGCATCATATTCAAGCATTGCAGGATCGTTTTTCCACTGCGGGTCGCTTGGATCTTTATAAAATGCACTCGACACCACACCCACTGAATTATCCAAACCTGCTGGCTCTAAGACACCACCGATCGAACTCGAGACTTGCCACACATATTGCGCTGGTTTCCAACCCAACTCTGCCGCCTTTTTGATTGCCTGTGCAGCGAACTTTGGGCCTGTTCCATTAATAAAAACGTCCGCACCCGAGGACTTCAGCTTAACCATCTGACTATCGACAGTGGGGTCGGTTGATTCGTAGGTTTCGGTCGCAACAATCATATTCTTTTTGTCGCCCAGCTCAGCGATCAGACCTGCTAACAGATCTTTACCCGAATCGTCATTTTGATACAACACAGCGATCTTAGCGTTAGGTTGACTTTCGAGGATGGCTTGCGCAAAGACTCTGCCTTCGCTGAAGGAGTTTGGCTGCCAACCCATGGTCCAGGGAAAATTCTTAGGATCATCCCACTTAGACGCACCCGTTTGCACAAAAAGGTGAGGTATTTTTTTCTGATTCACATACTTGTGAATCGCTGAGTTAGGCGCTGTACCCAAGGTCGCAAACAGAAACAATACTTTTTCTTGCTCAATTAATCTACGCGCTTGTTCAAGCGTCTTTGGAGGCGAAAAACTATCATCCAGTGTCACAAAATTAATTTTGCGCCCGTTGATACCGCCATCGTCATTTATTTTTTTAAAATATGCAGCTTGCGCCTTCCCATATGACCCATAGGCAGAGAAGGTTCCTGAATAAGGATTCGTATTTCCAATCTTGATTTCTTTATCGGTTGCACCCGTATCGTATGGCTGTGCGAATGCAACACCGCTGCCTAGTGTCAAGGCTGTAGCGACTAGGAACGAACTTAAGCGTTTTTGTTTTTGTTTCATGTTTGTCTCCTTTTTATAAACTTATTAATGATTCCCATGACCCCGTTGGGAGCAGCATACGCCAACGCTAAAAGCATTGCCCCATACACTGCCCAAGGCGCTGACTTAGAAATTTGATCCGCAACATTCGGAACAAACTGAATGAACAGCGCTCCAAAAATAGCTCCAGGTATCGAGCCTAAGCCGCCAACGACAACGCCAACTAACAGGCTGATTGACAAAAAGGACGGAAAGCTGTCTGGCGCGATGTAGGCAACGGCTAAAGCACTTAGCGCACCTGCGATACCTGTGTAGGCAGCAGACAAGCCAAACGTCGCCGTTTTTATAAAGGTTAAATTCACACCCAAGGCCGCCGCAGCTGTGGGTTGATCCCGAATCGCCACAATCGCCCGGCCAACGCGTCCTGAGAGCAGGTTATTCGCGATCCAAAATAAAAAGATACCAACGATTAAAATTACAAAATATAGCCAGCGATCTTCGCTCAGCTCATTGCCAAAGATGGTCAGTTCAAACGGCGGCATCGGCTTCTCGAGAACGAGGCCTTGTACACCACCCGTATAGTGTTCAATCGGTTTGTACTTCAGCAGTTGTGGTGTTGCGATTGCCAAGGCAAAAGTGGCCAGCGCCAGATAATGACCCGCCAATCGTAAGGCCGGAAACCCCATTAAGACGCCAAGTAGAAAACAGACAAGTCCAGCAATCGGCAAGGTCAAATACGATGACATGCCTAGCTGCGTGATCAGAATCGCAGACGTGTAGGCACCAACGGCATAGAAGGCCCCGTGCCCAAGTGAAATCTGGCCACCGAAACCTGTCAATATGTTTAACCCAAGAATCGCGATCGCATAAATCAATACAAGATTGATTTGAAAGACCCGAAAATCTTCGACTAAAAAAGGCAACGCACACAGCGCAATCGCACCAACGAGTAGACTCAAATTTTTTGTAAGGGCAGACATATCAGCTCTGTTAGACGCGGGAGAAAATCGGTTTGCCAAAAAGGCCGTACGGACGGAAGATCAAAATCGAAACAATTAAGATGAGCGCCATGGTCAATTTGAGGTCGCTGCCAATCACGTATGCACCTAAGATGTTTTCAAGCACCCCCAAAATGATGCCACCCAAAACCGCGCCCCACGGATTATCAATGCCACCCAATAAAGCCGCAGCAAACCCATACAGCAAGATCCCAGCCATCATGTTCGGATCAAGAAACACGATTGGTGCAATCATCATGCCTGCAACCGCTCCGATCAACGCGGCCATGCCCCAGCCAAGCGCAAGCATCCACGAAACACGGATTCCGACCAAGCGCGCAGAGTCAGGATTGAACGCCGCGGCTCGCATCGCCAAACCCAAGGGCGTAAACCGGAAAAAACAAAACACCGAAATCAGCACAACAAGCGTGACGGCAATTGAGCCAATCTGATGCCCTGAAAAATATTGCGGCAAAAACATGCCCTCGACCGGAAATGGGCTCGGAAACGATTTAATAGTGTGCTCAAAAATCCAACCTGCAAAAGCGTTGAAAATCACAAGCAAACCGATGAACACAATTACATTTGTCAGAATCGGAGCCTTCTCGACAGGTTTCAAAAAAATACGCTGAATAAGAACGCCCGCAACAAACGAAACCACCATCGTGATCACAAATGCAACCCAGTACGGAACCCCGCGCTGAATCAAGGCCCAACATATAAATGTCGAGAAAGTTGCCATCTCACCTTGCGCAAAATTAATGTGGTGAGTTGACTGATGAATCATGACCAAAGCCAAACCGACTGCGGCATAGATACCGCCGTTGGCTAGCCCTGTAGTCACCTGCAATATGAACGAATCCATTAAAACTCCACAACCTGTAATTGATTCAATAGCCCAGATAGACGCGTCGGATTGACTCATCAGCCTTAATATCGGCTGATGAACCCGATAAAACGATTTTGCCTGTCTCAAGCAAATAGGCGTGATCAGCTAGATTTAAGGCAAGCGTCGCATTTTGTTCAACCAACAACATGCTGACTTGATCTACGCGGCTAATTTCGCGCATGATTTCAAAAATCTCTTTCACCACCAAAGGCGCCAGACCAAATGAAGGCTCGTCTAACAAGAGTAAGCGCGGCCGCAGCATCAGTGCCCGACTGATCGCAAGCATCTGCTGCTCTCCACCAGAAAGCGTACCGGCCTGTTGGCGATAGCGTTCTTTTAGTCGAGGAAACCGCCCATACATCCGTTCAATATCGGCCTGTACTTCATGGCGATCTTTGCGCGTGTACGCGCCGAGCTTCATATTTTCTTCAACGGTCAATGCAGTAAACGTTCCTCGACCATCGGGCACATGTGCGATTCCGACTCTAACAATATCTTCTGTTAGTTTTCCATCAATGCGCTTATCGACAAAAGTAATCGAGCCTGATGTTTGGACCATCTGGCAGACCGCACGCAACGTCGTCGTTTTACCCGCACCATTTGCACCCAAAATCGTTGTAATACCACCGACTTTTAATTCAAAATTTAAATCAAACAACACTTGATTCGGGCCGTACCAAGCGTTCAAATTAGCAACGTCAAGCAGCTTCATTGTTGCTATCTCCTAAATAAGCACGAATCACCTCAGGGTTATTTTGAATTTCTGCAGGCGTGCCTTCGGCAATTTTTTTACCGAAGTTCAACACCACAATCCAGTCAGAGACCTCCATAACCAAATTCATATGGTGCTCGACCAACAGCACGGTGATACCCATATCATCACGCACTGAGCGGATAAACGCGCCCAAGTCGGTTAATTCATCGTGGTTTAACCCAGCAGCCGGTTCATCGAGTAAAAGCATTTTTGGCTTCGAGGCCAACGCACGCGCGAACTCGACACGTTTCTGAATGCCAAACGGCAGATCACCCACGGCACGATCTGCGTAATCCGAGAGCTTTAAATACGCTAACAATGCATCGGCCTCAGCAATCATTCTTTTTTCTTCTGTAAGACTGGCCGGCAGTCTTAACATGTTGCTGATAAAGCCGCCTTCTGATCGCGCATGCGCACCCACCATCACATTCTGACGAACGGTCATCGTGCGAAACATCGCTAAATTTTGGAAGGTACGTCCGACCCCAATCCCTGCCATCTCGTGCACGGGCGTCAGTGTGATCGATTTGCCATCAAACAGCAGATCGCCAGCTTGATACTGATACAGGCGACTCAAACAATTAAACAACGTTGTTTTGCCGGCGCCGTTTGGACCGATCAAACCACAGACTTTATTTCGAGGGACATCAAAACTCACTGAATCTAAAGCAACGATGCCACCAAAGCGCACAGTAATA
>CAIYCP010000580.1 GCA_903924715.1 uncultured beta proteobacterium | reverse complement strand
ATCACCTTGCGTTTTGTCACCGTGAATCGATTCGGCACGCACGCCATCGAGTTCAAGTTGACGCGCCAAACGACCGGTGCCAATTTTCGTATTTGAAAACACAATGACTTGCTTCAGACCACGCGACTTCACAAGATGCACCACGGCAGCGCGCTTGGCGTCTCCCGACATCGCGTAGGCAATTTGCGTCACCGTATCTGCTGTCGCATTGCGACCTGCGACTTCAATCTCGATCGGATTATTCAGGTAGGTGCGCCCTAATTTACGAATTTCATTACTGAAGGTCGCAGAAAACAACAAAGTCTGGCGCTGTGCAGGCAACAAACGAATGATGCGCTCAAGATCAGGCAAAAAACCCATATCGAGCATGCGATCAGCTTCGTCCAATACCAAAATGCCGACCTGACTTAAATTAACATTGCGCTGCTCGACGTGATCAAGCAAACGTCCGGGTGTTGCAATCAACACCTCACACCCATTGCGCAACGCCTCTTTTTGCGGATTGATATCCACTCCACCAAACACGACGGTCGAGCGCAGGGGCGTCAATTTACCGTAGCGCTTAACGCTTTCTGAAACCTGATCTGCAAGTTCACGCGTCGGTGTCAAAATCAGCGCGCGCACGGGATGTCGCGCAGGCGAGGCACTGCTGTTGGCCGACGGCATTAATCGATGCAGGATGGGCAGCGTGAACGCAGCTGTTTTGCCGGTACCGGTTTGAGCCGCGCCCATGACATCTTGCCCCGCCATGGCGAGCGGAACTGCTTGAGCCTGGATAGGGGTGGGAATCGTGTAACCGGTATCGATCACAGCTTGCAACAAAGCGGGATGTAGCCCGATTTCAGCAAAAGTTGGTGCCGCCACAATCGGCGTATCTGTTGGTTGAGTAGTAGAGGTCAAATCGTTTTTAAATGACTGAAGTCATTGAATTATTTAAGGAAACACCCATGAGTGTACTCTAGTCAACACCCTCCACTGGGGATTCCCCTTGTGCCGCACCACAATCAGCACAGCTTTGCAGCGTTAGAACAGCAGCAATAATCCGCGTAATAACCACAAGACGATCATGCCCGACACAATCACCAGCAAACTATTGCGGGTTCGTAAAGACACACCAATCGCCAACAGTGCAGCTAGGCATTTGAGGTCAAACTGCGGCCCAGCCTGCGCACTCCAAGGTAGTACATCAGGTACGATGATCGCGGTAATTGCCGCTAACGGTGCGTAGCGCAAGGCACTACGGATTTTGGGGGGCAGTGGAAAATGATGCCCAAATACCAAATAGCTTGTCCGACAAATCACCACACATAACGCCAGCAAGCCAATGGCAGAGTAGAGGTACTGGGTATCCATCAGCGCTGGCCTCGCGGCGCTTGCTGCTGCTCAGCCCACATTCCCACCATAATTCCGACAAGAACCGCCGCCATCAATCCTAGGCGCAGAGGCAACGTCTGCGCAACCCACGCCACCACTGCTGCCGCCAAAATCGACAATACGATCGGGCGCGAATTGGCCAACGGCAACATCAACGCCAACAACGCAAGCGTTGCCGCAAAGTCAATTGACCAAGACACCGGAACGACATTGCCCAAACTAATCCCAATCAGAGAGGTCAATTGCCACAAAAACCAAGAGGGGATCACTGCGCCCAAAAAAAACCAATGCTGTTCAAGTGTGCCCTTTCGCGGGGCATCGTGGAAACGGGGCATAAACACCACAAACGCGATGTCGACCGCCAAATATCCAATGACTAGCCGCTTACCCCAGGATAAGT
>CAIYCP010000579.1 GCA_903924715.1 uncultured beta proteobacterium | reverse complement strand
GTCTGCACCGCCACTGGTTGGATAGGGTACGACCATGCGCACAGTCTTATCTGGGTACGTGGGTTGTGCCCACGTCAGTGTTGCACTCAAAGTCATGAGCGTCAACAGAAGCGCACGAAGACGGTTGTGAGACTGAGGCAATAATCGCTTGTTAGGTTGCTTGAATAGCTGCTGACTAGGCTGATTGAATAACTGTTGGTTCAGCTGGTTCAACAACCGTTTACTAGTCTGATTCAACAACATAAGTGGCTCTCTTTGAAGGGACGGCGGAGTTATCTTTTTTGGTTCAACATCTATAACAGAAGAGGGTCTCTCTGAAGTGACCCGTAAGGTTAGATTTTTTGATTCAAAATTTCAGCGATACGCTGTGCCGCTTGTAAGGACAGGGTATCTTGACCTTTCCGGCAGATCACCTCTAGTCCAATGGGTAATGGCCCCGGTAGCGGAACAGGAATACTGACGCTGGGCATTCCTAGAATCGTCCAGAGCTTGCTAAAACAAGAGTCACCTGGATCTATTCGTTCAAGTAAGGGCGCATAGCCGGGCGAGCTTGGTGTCAGGATGCATGTAGCGCCTGCGAAGAGGCTGGCACTTTGCTCGCTGCAATTGCGAGCCAAACGCTTGGCCTCTTCATATACCTCGGGTGTAATCGTCTGTGCGCGTTGAAGTTTTTCTTGTACTCCAGCCGACAGGCCCTTTCGGTGATGCAGCCATTCGTGCTTAAGCGCGGCAAGCCCTTCAACATCGCCGATCACGTCAAGTGCAGTCCCTAGTTTTTCAAAACCAGAGGGTAAGCGAATGTCGAAGACACGAACGCCAGCCTGCTCAAGCTGCCCGCGAGCCAAAGACAGCGCCTCGCGGGTTGCGGTCTCGGCAAGCGACCAAAAGGGGTCTTTACAGATACCAACGATCAACTCACCTTTGAAACCGCGCTCGAACTCTTGTAATCCCTGCCAGTCTGATAAAAGACTCAGGGCAATAGCCACGTCTTGCACGCTGCGGGTGTGCACACCCAAGGTATCAAGCGTTGGCGACATTCTTTTGACGCCTGAGATATCAATTAAGCCGTAGCTAGCCTTGAAACCAACGACCCCACAATACGAGGCGGGTCGCACAATCGATCCGGCGGTTTGAGAGCTAAGCGCCAAGGGCACCATGCTGGCGCCGACGGCAGCAGCAGAGCCACTTGATGAGCCACCGGGAGAGTGCAGGGTCGAATAAGGATTGCGAGTGGGGCTCACGTTGCCGCGAGTCGCAAACTCTTGAGTCGTTGTTTTTCCAAGAACAATCGCCCCTGCATCAAGCGCACGCGTGACGATGTTTGCGTTGGTTGCAGGTTGATGTGTTTGATAGATCGGTGAGTTGTAACTAGTCACAAAATCCGTGGTGTCAATGATGTCCTTGACGCCAATCGGAATGCCATGCAGTAGGCTGCGAGGTGGTTCTTCGTCGAGTTGTTGTGCGCGCGCCAGTGCCGCTTTGGCATCTAAGCTTGCCCAGGCTAAGACGGCAGGGTCAACCTGTGCGATGCGCTTTAGGCAACTGCTGACGAGTGCTTCAGACGTTAAGCTGCCGGCGCGAATCGCCTGGGCCATTTGGCCGAGCGTAAGTTGATAAGGTTCAGTCATGTCTCTTATGGTCTTTTTTAGAGTACTTTACTGCATATTGTATTGTTCATTTTTGCGCCTAGGATTTTTCATG
>CAIYCP010000578.1 GCA_903924715.1 uncultured beta proteobacterium | reverse complement strand
AGGTTTCAGCGTAAAAGATTATTAACCCCGCGTCGCTACGCTCCGAAGTGATCAGGTTGGCCTGGAATGACTGTCCAGTTTGCCGTGGGATCGCTGATCAGTTTGCGGTGGGATGAGCGTCCAGTTTGAGCGGGATACGCAATTGGGTCTGCCCTGCGGATTTGCGTGAACAAGTCCCCTACATTGGCGGCGAAGAAATGCCCTTTTGCTATGGCGACCTTCAGATCGAAATGGATGTGATCAATCGTGCTTACATCGAAGTCATGATGGCAGGTGATGCGCTGGGGCGCGTCTTTACCTTTCCAATTCCAACCTACAACATCACCAATGATTTCGACTGGGATCACCCGAATACTGATCTGTTATTTGAAATGACCGCTAAATACGGTCTACCCTATTTTCAGAATTTTTTAAATTCAGACCTCGAGCCCCATATGGTGCGTTCAATGTGCTGTCGTTTACAACTTGATCTACGCGAGCTTCTCAAGCGTGGCAATGGTTTGTTTGGCTCGGCCGAACAAACGGGCAGCATTGGCGTTGTGACCATTAACTGCGCGCGCTTAGGCTATGTTCATGCAGGAAATCAGGAGGCGTTATTTTTACAACTCGATATCTTGCTTGATATGGCGCGTGATGTACTTGAAAAAAAACGTACTGTGGTACAGCACTATATTGATGAAGGCCTCTACCCTTATACAAAACGCTATCTCGGCACCCTGCGCAATCACTTCAGTACCTTGGGTGTCAATGGCATCAATGAAATGATTAGAAACTTCAGTCATGATCAGTATGACATTACAACGCCAACGGGTCATACATTAGCGCTTGCTTTACTCGATCACGTCAGAGATCGAATGACTGAGTTTCAAGAGTCAACCGGTCATTTATACAATCTTGAAGCGACACCCGCCGAAGGAACCACCTATCGGTTCGCACGCGAAGACAAGAAACGCTGGCCTGATATTAGCCAGGCAGGTACACCCGAGCAACCCTATTACACAAATTCAAGTCAGTTACCCGTAGGCTATACCGACGATCCCTTCGCCGCATTAGAAATGCAAGAGGCATTGCAATCACGTTATACGGGCGGTACCGTCCTTCATCTATACATGAATGAGGCAATCTCCTCTGCGCAGGCCTGCAAACAATTAGTGCACCGTGCCTTAGCAGGATTTCGCTTACCTTACATCACCATCACCCCAACTTTTTCGATTTGTCCAAAGCACGGCTACCTTTCAGGTCACCATGAATTTTGTCCAAAATGCGATGAAACACTGCAACTCGAACAACGTCTTGAAGCTGCGGCCTAACCCATTACCAACTTTTTAGGAGTCATCAACATGACCAATCTTTCAGAAGTGATCCATTTTCAAAAACCAATCACTACCCTCGATCAAGCACGTCGTACGCGCTGCGAAGTGTGGACGCGCGTGATGGGCTATCACCGTCCCGTTACCTCATTTAATACAGGCAAGCAGGGAGAATTTAATGAAAGACTGTTTTTTAACGAAACTCAGCCAGGTTAAACGCGTACCCAGCATCGGCGGTTTTGTTCCTTTCTCAACCGTTGATTGGCCAGGCCAGTTGGCTGCCGTCGTCTTTATTGCCGGCTGCCCCTGGGCCTGCCACTATTGCCATAATCCGCACTTGCAACAACGGGGTGGCGATCAGTCATGGGATCACATTCTTAAAATCCTTCGAACACGCGTTGGATTACTAGATGGGGTCGTGTTTTCAGGTGGAGAGCCCTTCAACGATCCACTTTGCGGTCAATTAATTCAGCAAACCAAAGCCCTTGGCTTTAAAGTGGCCGTGCACACTGCAGGCATCTACCCACAACGCCTGCTGGAAGCACTCCCAAGCCTCGACTGGGTCGGTCTTGACATCAAGACAACGCCAGAGGCCTATGCCGCGCTGACGGGCCGCCATAGAAGCGCCGAACCTGTACAACAGTGTCTGAACACGCTCTTGGCCTGGAAAGGGGCGTTCGAATGTCGGACAACCTGGGACCCTGTTTGGCTGACAGAAACAGCTTTACTTGATCTGGCGCAAGGTCTTTCTGCGCAAGGTGTGCGGAAATATGCTGTACAGCGCTCGCGCAGCTCAGCACATCAGTTGCTCGCCACAGAAATAAGCCTCAATGCTCAAACTCAGCTAAGAGGTCTGTTTGAAACGTTTTCTTATAGGTGAGTCTTCATGACCAAGCAACTTGATATTCGTGAACTATTGGTTCGCGCGCCCTTATTTACCTCACTGAATCGTAATTGGTGCGAAATCTTAGCCAACTCAGCCCAAGTTCATAGGCTCCTAAAAAATCAGTTCTTATACCGAAGAGGCGATGCCGCAACTGGAACTTACCTGGTAGTCGTCGGACAGATTAAAGCCTCGATACCGGTCCCGCGCAGTCGCCACGGCAAGGTGATTGAAATGTTTGGTCCAGGAGACTCGTTTGGAGAGACACTCATGCTATTGAATCACCCACACATCGTTGATGCGCAAGCGCTTGATGACAGTGTTGTGATTTGGCTGGACAAACGCGACATTGAGCAGGTTCTGTCGGTTGAAGCCGAATTTGCCTTGCAACTGCTTAAAAACGTTTCTCGTCGCTTTGAAACTCTCTTGCATGATATCGAAACAGTTAGCACGCATAACGCAAGCGAGCGTGTTGCCGAATATTTATTGAAGCAACCACGCGAGGGTACCCAAACACAGCTTAAATTTAGCAAATGCCTGATCGCCTCGCGCCTAGGCTTGCAAGCCGAAAGTTTATCGCGCGCATTACAGCGATTATCCAAAGATCACTTAATCTCTGTGCACGGCTCCCATGTAGAAATTTTGAACGAGCAAGGTTTACAACAGCTCAATCATATTAGCCACTAGGCCACACGTCTGTGGCTCATGAATGACTGGCTGAGAGCCCGTGCTCAACCGCATAGATCGCAGCCTGCACACGATTATTGAGCTCTAATTTTTTCAAGATACTTTGCAGATGAATTTT
>CAIYCP010000577.1 GCA_903924715.1 uncultured beta proteobacterium | reverse complement strand
CGCCGCCCCCCCTAAAGTCGTGATTTGGAGATTTATCCATGAATTTTCTCAAACTTGCTGCCGTAGGCGCAGCGCTTTTGGCGGCCAGCACGGTCGCTCAGGCCGGTACGACCTTTGACAGCATTAAAAAGAAAGGTTTTGTGCAATGCGGCACAAACACAGGCTTGGTCGGCTTTGCCGCACCTGACAGTAAAGGGGTTTGGTCAGGTCTTGATATTGATATGTGTAAAGCGTTTGCCACCACCATGTTTGGTGATCCAACAAAATTCAAAGTCACGCCTTTGACTTCGCAGCAACGCTTTACAGCGCTGCAATCTGGTGAGGTGGATGTGTTGGTTCGTAATACGACTCAGACGATGACGCGCGACACTTCGTTGGGTTTGATTGGTGTTGCCGTCAATTTTTATGACAGCCAGGGCATTATGGTTCGTAAAGACAGTGGGATCAAAAGCGCCAAAGAACTCAACGGCGCCACGGTTTGCGTACAGCCTGGTACGACGACAGAATTGAATCTGGCAGACTGGTTTCGGGCTAACAAGCTCTCGTTTAAGCCTGTTGTGATCGAAAAGCTTGACGAAGTAGTCGGCGCGTTCGTTTCAGGCCGTTGCGATGCGTACACAACGGACAAGTCTGGTTTGGCTTCTTCGCGTTCATCACAAGAAAAACCAGATCTTTATTCGATTTTGCCTGAAGATTTTTCAAAAGAACCTCTTGGGCCCTTAGTGCGTCAAGGCGACGAGCAGTGGTTTAACGTCGTACGCTGGAGCTTTAATGCGATGGTCGAAGCCGAAGAGTATGGCATTACTCAAAAAAATCTTGATGAGATGCTGAAAAGCACCAACCCTAACGTACAACGCATTTTAGGTGTGACACCTGGCATGGGTAAAAACATGGGTGTTGATGAGAAGTGGGCCTACAACATTATTAAGGCAGTCGGCAATTACGGCGAAAGTTTCGAGCGCAATATTGGCAAGAATACGCCCCTGATGCTTGAACGTGGCCTGAATCAGCAATGGACGAAAGGCGGCATTTTGTACGCCTGGCCAATTCGTTAATTGCATTGTTGAGTTGTTTGCGGTGCTCGCCAAGGCCCTACTTGGTGGGCACTCGCATTGACTATGAATTCGAGAATAAGTCCTTCGGTATCTAGGCCGAAAAAGCGCCTCTCCTGGAATGATCCGGGAGTGCGTGCGATCGTCTATCAGGTTTTGGCGGTTGCGGTCGTCGTTGGGGCCGGCTGGTATTTGGTGCACAACACGCTGCACAACTTGTCTGTACGAAACATTACAACGGGCTTTGGTTTTTTAGCGCGTGAAGCGGGCTTTGCCATTGGCGAAAGCTCGATCAGTTATACCCCTGCGGATACCTACCAGCGTGCGATTACGGTCGGCGTGCTCAACACGCTGCGCGTCGCGCTGGTCGCGATCATACTCGCGACGCTTTTGGGTACCGTGATGGGTATCGCCCGGTTATCAAAGAATTGGTTGATTCGAAAAGTTTCAAGCGTGTATGTCGAAGTGCTGCGCAACATCCCCCTGCTATTGCAATTATTTTTTTGGTACGTAATTATTATTGAAACGATGCCGGGGCCTCGTCGTGCTTACACTCCATTGCCGGGTGTGTTTGTGTCAAACCGAGGCATACAAATGCCAACCGTACATGGCGAGGGCTTGACTTGGTTATTTGCGGGCGTACTGCTTGCACTTGTGTTCTCAGTGATTTTAAGTAGATGGGCGCGGCAGCGCCAAGCGCAAACCGGACAGATCTTCGCGTTAGGCCGTGTGGTGGTTGGCTTATTGTTCTTGGTGCCACTCGTGTTGTGGTGGTTCAGCGGCACACCCCTCTCGCTTGATGTGCCTGCGTTAAAAGGATTTAACTTCGTGGGCGGGATGACGCTGACCCCAGAGTTTGCAGCGCTCACATTTGGCCTAGTGATCTATACGTCAGCGTTTATTGCTGAAGTTGTGCGCTCCGGAATCCAGTCAGTGAGTCGGGGTCAATGGGAGGCCGCCGGTGCCTTAGGAATCAAAAATCGCCTCGTGCTTCGTTTGGTCGTATTGCCACAGGCCTTGCGCGTGATTATTCCGCCCATGACCAGTCAGTATTTGAATATTACTAAAAATAGTTCGCTGGCCGTTGCAATTGGATACCCTGATTTGGTCTCGGTGATTAACACGACGCTGAATCAAACGGGCCAAGCGATCGAAGGTATTTTGATGATTATGGCGGCCTATCTCACCGTCAGTTTATCCATTTCGTTGTTTATGAATTGGTATAACAAACGTATCGCGTTGGTGGAAAGATAAACATGAGTGCTACCACTAACGTTGCAAGTCAAACGCAAGCACCAAGCACATGGTCGGGCGCATCGGTTTTGCATTGGCTGCGCACTCAACTGTTTTCGTCGCCGCTCAATACCCTGCTGACGATTCTGTCGGTCTGGTTGCTGTTTGCATTCGTACCTGGCTTGGTTGACTGGTTTTTACTCAACGCGACGGTCTCGGCGACCAGTGCACAAGAGTGTCGCAAGGTGACCGGTGCCTGTTGGTCGGTCATCGTTGAAAAACATCGTTTGATTCTTTTTGGGGTGTACCCCTATGAAGAGCAGTGGCGCCCGCTCTTGGCGATGTTGCTCATGCTGGGCGTCATCATTTTGAGTGGTGTGCGTCGCTTTTGGAACTTCTCATTGCTGTTGTTTTGGGCAATCGCTTTAGTGGGCGCTGCCGTCTTGATGTGGGGTGGCGTTTTTGGTCTGACCTATGTCGAAAATAGTCGTTGGGGTGGTTTGCCCCTGACCTTGATGTTGTCAACCTTCGGGATTGCTTTTGCGTTTCCGTTGGGTATCGTGTTGGCGCTTGGCCGTCGCTCGAATATGCCGGCGATTAAAACAATTTGTATCGTTTATATCGAGTTGATCCGAGGGGTGCCGTTGATCAGTTTGCTATTCATGTCGGCAGTCATGCTTCCGTTATTTTTACCCGAAGGCCTGACGATTGATAAATTATTACGGGCACAGGTCGCGATCATTTTATTTGCTGCAGCCTACATGGCTGAAACCATCAGAGGCGGTTTGCAGGCGATTCCGAAAGGCCAGTTTGAAGGCGCGGATTCATTAGGGTTGACGTATTGGCAGCAGATGCGGCTCATCGTATTGCCTCAGGCGCTTAAGATTGTCATTCCACCACTCGTTGGCTTGTTTATTGCGTTGTTCAAAGATACTTCGTTGGTTGTGATCATTGGTATTTATGACTTAACGCAGGCGGCCAAAGCCGCGCTGGTTGATCAAGCCTGGCGCGGGTTCAGTATTGAAATCTACGTTTTTATTTCGGCAATCTATTTTGTGTTTTGCTATTCGATGTCTAAATACAGTCAGTCGCTCGAAAAACGATTGGCCACAGAGCACCAGCGTTAGAGCGTTGTCGTTATCGCTCAGGCGCATCTTATTACCGGAGATCGTGTATGGCGAATGCCATCATCAGCATGAAAGATGTCAACAAGTGGTTTGGTAAGTTTCACGTGTTGCGCAACATCAATTTAGAAGTCGCCCAAGGTGAGCGCATTGTGATCTGTGGGCCTTCTGGCTCAGGCAAGTCGACGCTCATCCGTTGCATCAACCGACTCGAAGAGCATCAGAACGGAAGCATCGTGGTCGAGGGCACCGAAATCACCAACGACATTCGACACGTTGAGGCGATTCGTCGCGACGTTGGCATGGTCTTTCAGCATTTCAACTTGTTTCCGCATTTGACGGTGCTCGAAAACTTAACGCTTGGGCCGATCTGGGTCTTAAAAACACCCAAGGCTGAGGCGGAGGCGCGTGCGATGAAATATCTTGAGCGGGTACGCATTGCAGAGCAGGCGCTTAAGTTTCCTGGGCAATTGTCTGGTGGGCAGCAACAGCGTGTTGCGATCGCGCGTTCACTTTGCATGGATCCTAAAGTTATGTTGTTTGACGAGCCAACCTCAGCACTTGATCCTGAAATGGTGAAAGAGGTTTTGGACGTGATGGTGAGGCTCGCAGAAGACACCGGCATGACCATGTTGGTTGTGACCCATGAAATGGGTT
>CAIYCP010000576.1 GCA_903924715.1 uncultured beta proteobacterium | reverse complement strand
GATCTTCAAATAAGTAATGCCATCACCTTCATCTTCTACAGAGAGCTCACGTATTGAGACTTCGGGCGTCGGGGCTGGAAATGGGCCTCTTCGAATGTGGTTACCTTCCTCACGCCACAAACCACGCCTTATGCAATCTAATTTCAAATCATCAAGTGCTGAAATTTTGTGTATCTGCCAACCCGTATTGACTGCAGCAGCACGCTTGAAATCTGACCACAGCACCACCTTGGAATCAGCGGCTCCAAAGAGTCGCGCCTCAGCCTTGGTTCGAAACCCATCGTCGTCAATTTTATTAGTGAATTTTTGTGCATTTTCGAGTGTTTTGCGAACTGTAGCCTCTCCGCTCTGATTGCCCGCAAACGCTAAGTCTGTTCCAGTTGGACGAAGCGCTGAATTTATTGACGGATAGACGATCTGATCGAAGGCTTCTTTAAGTGCAGAGGTGAATTGCAACCCAACGCGATCTCTCAGCGCATCAAGAGCACGCCATTGCGGATCATCCGAAGGTGTATTTTCGCTACGTAGTTCATCCTCAATACTTTGCAAGGCTCGTGTCTGCCTTGCTGAGTCAAGAACTTTTTGGAAGGTGTCTCTAGAACCTGTCAAGAATAGAACGCGGTTCTTGTACTGCTGCTGTTCCCACCAAGCTTGCCAATCTTCCGATATGGGCAACTGATTCGCTTGTCCACCAGGTCGCACAATCACAAGAGTAGTTTTTTCTTGATCGATTTGCACTTCATCAAGTGGCGGCAGTACCTTAATGACTTGATAGCAATCGCGCAAAGTCGCCGAAAAGTAAGACTCCAAATGCTCACGCAACATCCGATCAACTGTTTCCGAATGCAAGGAGAGCGCAGTGGAACGAAGTTTTGCCGCTAAGTTTTGCTGATTCTTAAAGAACAAACGTCCGTCGGCTGAGTTGTGTAAATACCAAGCACGGGTAGCGAGCTTGTCGAGAACGTTTGCCTTGAATGTGCTGAGGTCACGACCTGGACGCTGCAAGCAATCGACAAGCTGGTATTCCCTAAGGCCATGAATTGCTCCTGGCGTAGTTGATAGTGACGAGACCAAAATCAAAATCGCCGCATCTGATGCATCAGTATTACCGTTAGCAACGTCAATTTGCTCTACTTCAGCATCGCCACCATGCGCAACATCGTGCGCGATAGCTTCACTTAGGGAGGGATTGATTGTTCGAATTTCAGAGGCAATTTCATCAACATTCAAATCTAGATCGTAAGGATGAATGAGGTCGATACGGTCTGCTTTTTTTGAATTCCAAAGATTCGCAACAACCATCTGCATGAGTCGAATAACACCACGAGTCTGTTGAAACCCATCGTTTTCCTTAAACTTGCCGACAAGTTCACGCAAGTCTGGATGAAATGGATAAGCGTCAGTTACACGAGTGAATAGCGACTCTGGGGAGGTCGTGGTTAATCCCATTTTGCTAGCTTCACGTAATGCCTCTCTGTAGGCCTCTGCAACTTTCTCAATCTCTGATGTAGCTACTTCATTCTCAAAAAGCCGCTTACGCAAGATGTGATAAAGCTCGTCGCCATTTGGATTAACAGGCGTGATTGGAACTGCGATTCGACGTGACTCTGAAGTGATACCTTGAATTGCACGGTTGAGAGCCGCTTGCAGACTTGACTGACCAACACTGAAATTAGTGCCAGCGAGATCAGAGAGAACCAAGCAGACATTGTCCATCTCTGCTACTGCAACGAACAAGTTAGCTAATGCAGCTGTAGTAACAACACTAAGATCAGCATTACCAACAGGCACGGCAACGGCGTACTCCAAATAAGGAGGTAGCTCATCTAAGAACATGACACCTGGATCGCCGCCCAGTAGCTGCTTCCAAGCCTCAGGTCCAGGAGCGCTTAAAAGTGGAGAGACGTAGCTGGCGAAAGACTCTGCCTTACCCAATTGCTCGGCAATTGCGCCCCAAATGCCGCCCTTAGCATCAGTGCTTCGTCCATTAAAACCAACTACACGGCAACGACCGAGATTGGGTGCCGGATTGTTCTCTCCAAGTACTTTTTTTCGTAAATCAGGATCCTTGGCTAAGAGTCCAAGAGCAATCATGCTGTGAGTCTTGCCGCCACCCATCGCTTGAGACAACATGAACACAGAGGAACCAGCTCCTGTGCCTGAGAGTTGTCTAAAAGCGCGATCAACCAGAGTCAACATTCCTGAAGTGAAGTAGTTCTCTTCAAAGAATTCTTTGCCATGAACTTGGCCTTTCAAAAAGGTATCCAAGCTTAGAACGGTGGCGCGACGATCTGCAGCGAAAACAGATTGGCGAGGAGTACATAGTTTTTGTAATGACATGAGTAACAGGTCCAATTAAGTTTGTTTTCTAAGCAATTAGGTTCGATGGCGTTTGCGATTTAGGCTTTTGCTTTCTTGATTCAATCCACGCTTCAAGATCACTCCGTTGAAAACGCCAAGAACCGAGAACTTTGAAACCAGGTAGTTCACCTTTGGTGACAAGTCTGTAAATAGTCTTTTCATCGACGTTGAGATAAGTGG
>CAIYCP010000575.1 GCA_903924715.1 uncultured beta proteobacterium | reverse complement strand
GATGTACTTATAATTTAAGGGCACAACACATCACGCTGCGCAACTGGTCACGATAGGTCAGAATCAGCGGTCACGATAATCGGAATACGCACGTACGGCAACAGTTTCTATATTGACAAAGCGCGCTACGCGTTTTCCATCAAACAAATCCCGAGTTTCAACGCATTGAAAACTTCGGATCATGATTCAATCGTAACGAATCTCGTTAATAACGTCAAACGTTAATCCTCTCTTTTTATTGAAAATATATTACCGTCGCGTATCCAGACAACGGCCGCGCGGCTCGAGATGATATGAAATACCCTTTGATACTTCAAGAGGGAGTGAGACAAAACTGAGCTTCGAGTTCATATCATCGCAGGATAAATAAAACGCTAATGCGGCAAGTGATGATGGGTGATGCTGAAACAATTTGATACAAAAAATAGTCCCGTCGGTGGTGTGTTTGGCTCTGATCTAAAACTACAATTACGACTTGCGCAAAGACAGAAGTAATATCGCAGTGAAGCTGAACTGACCGCGCTCAAGCCAATCATTTCGTCGTTCGCTAGGTGCAACGACATATAAAAAAACAGATTGTGTTTAACGAGGCGACAGATCAATGGATCGAGGTCTGCTTTTTGCCGCGACTTAAAAACATACTTGATGATCACAGGGAAGATGGAAAACGTTCACTTTCTTACTTTACAGGCAGTCTTGTCTGAGTTTCGTGCCGAGTTTGAGGCAGCTGTGCGCACGGCTTTAATCGACGGCGTTGCCAATCTAACGCCTGCTCAGATACGAAACGCTTTTTTTCCAGAGCTCACCGGTGCTGAGTTTCCCGGTAGCCATAGACTCATCTCAAGTAGGCTGATCAAAGGCGAGACGGTGCATCAATAGAGCGACTGTTGCCGGGCAAGTGAATTCCCGCCTCATAATGCAGCTCAGTTCATACTTCAACTGTAAATAGGGGCGATCATCGATATCCACCCGATTTTGAAAAAATGACCGCGCAAATATCTCAGATGGTGAACTGGAAGCGTTAAAAGATATTGCAGCAGAACTATTGGCGAGGACTGTTAAACAACTGCACGAAGCCTTGAACGACGGATCCTTAACTGAGATATGCGATGACCAAAAAAGCTAAGGCCAAGAGCCTCATTTTTGAAGCTGTTCATGAAACTGCAAGCGATCTTCATCGCCTCGGTTTCATTGATAAACGAAAAATGCGCAAATTTGATCTGCTTTGCCTGGATCCCATTCCCGCATACGATAGTGAAAAAATTCGTGCGTTCAGGAACCACCTTAAACTAAGCCAAGCTGTTTTGGCTTCGGTATTGAATACCAGCCTGTCAACAGTGCGCAAGTGGGAAGTAGGCGATAAGCATCCAAGCGGTCCCTCGCTAAAGTTGCTTAACCTGCTGGATCGCAAAGGCCTAGAGGCGGTAATTTAGGCGCTAGTGGGTGGTTATGCCCTCCGCCCGGTGGGCAGAGGTGCAGGCATCTAGCCAGAAAGTTTAAATATATCCCTTGATTTTTAATATTAAGGGGTATGTCGAGAGGGCTATCTGATATTTCAAGTGCCCCCAAAAGAAAGCTTTCTCGACATACAAAAAAAACTTGCGACAAGTCAAAGACTGTCAGAAGCATTCCGAGCCCACGAAGAAATTAAGTCTAATTGTGGTCCGGCAACACCGATACTGCCATCGCATGCGATTAATTCTTTGCAGCCTAACGGAAACTCAAAAGAACTATCGTCTAATGCTCGCCAATCGGCGACTCTGTGGCTCTTTATGTATTGATGGATCTCATGCCAACGTGCGAACTTACCAACGTGAGCATTACCTGTCACGCCGATCACCGCATCGCAAAGTTCTTCTGGCAGCTTTGCCAATATTTCTTTCATAGAAAAATGAAAGCGCCAACTCGATGAAATCACAATATTGACAGAATAAGGTCTAAGTACCTCAGCCAAGCGTACGCCATGAATAAATAGAGCAGATGGCTGTGCAAGCGTTGGATGCAGCACTCCGTCAAAATCAAGGAACAGTACTTTTTCATTCATGTTGTTTGGATATCGCCTTAGCTAAGAAACTCAAACTTTTACTCACCCGATTGTCAGGTACCCACAAATATAAGTTTGCTAAGTTTGCATTGCATTATTTCTTAAGCGCTTGCACGCGCAAAGCGATATGCGGTCACCTCACCCGAACCGCGATTCAGGTTTTCATCGTAGACCCACTCAAAATGATCTGTATTCGACCACTCTAAGAGCCCTGTCTGGTATTTCAGTTCATTTACAACAACGTCGCGATAAAGCCAAGTCATCACATCTAGGCAACGTGCATCTAATTCAAAATAGATTATTTCTAATGAAGTCTCAATCTTGGGGTTGAGCAACGAGCGAAAGATCGCATCAATCTCGTCGAAAGGCAATATCCCTTGAACAAAACCAAAGTGCGTAAAGTGCAGGTACTTAGCCTTGAGTTTATTACCGGCAGCCACTAGTGTCCCAACGTTTCACAATGAAAGCGCGGTAAATAATTGATTTTCATGAATAAATCCGATTTTTTCTATGTCCACGATTTGAATTTGATTTCGTGGATAGGTCATCATTCGCAGATGTTATCTGACGAGGGTGATCATGCATTCGGGACAATTGGTATTCGCTCAAGTGATGGCCTATTTGCCACTCAAAGCCTTCAGTCGGATGGTTGCCGCTCGACGCGCTCAACACAAGGTTCAAGATTTCAGCTGTCTGGATCAGTTCCTGGTACTGGCCTTTGCTCAACTGACGGCTCGCGAATCGCTGCGCGATATCGAGATAAATTTGCGAGCTCAGCGCAAACATTTTTATCATATGGGCTTGCGTTGCAAGACGGTGTCTCGCAACACGCTGGCCAACGCAAGTCGTGTCAGGCCGTGGGAAGTTTTTGCAGACCTGGCTCATCATTTGATCAAAACGGCGCGCGTACTTTACGCCGACGAGCCGACGAACTCGGAACTGAAGGCGTTGATGGGCGCTACGGTTTACGCACTCGACTCGACGACGATAGATTTGTGTTTGAGTTTGTTCAACTGGGCTCCTTTTCGAACAGCCAAAGCGGCAGTCAAGCTTCACACGTTGATAGATTTGAAGGGCTCTATTCCAAGCTTTATTCATATCAGCGACGGCAAAATGCACGACGTCAAAGTACTCGACCTGCTCTGCGAGCAAGGCTACATCGAGGCTGGCGCGTTTTATGTCATGGACAAAGCCTACGTCGACTTCGCGCGACTCTACAAATTGCACATGGCGAGAGCCTTCTTTGTGACGCGTGCGAAAGGCAATATGCAGACAGACTTGATTCAAACGTTTCCCGTTGGAAAGGTCATTGGGTTGGTCAGCGATCATCACGTTCGATTGGCCGGCGTTCTGTCCAAGGTTCGCTACCCCGAACCACTCAGGTGTGTAACGTTCATAGATGTCGAGACTGGCAAGACGTTCGAGTTTTTGACCAACAACTTTGCACTGCCCGCCATCACAATTTGCGCTCTTTACAAGCAACGATGGCAAGTGGAGTTGTTTTTTAAATGGATCAAACAGCACCTTCGCATCAAGGCGTTTTACGGCAACACAGAGAACGCCGTCAAGACGCAGATATGGGTTGCCATCGCGACCTACGTCTCGATTGCAATCATGAAGAAGCGGTTGAATCTGAAACATTCGCTTTACGAAATTCTCCGTGTACTGGATCTGAACATGTTTGAAATGACCTCTATCGAAACGTTACTCGGGCGGCCTGTTGAGCCTACCGAATTATCGGATTATCCTATTCAACAAGACCTGTTCCAAACGTTGGGACACTAGTGTCATTAATTTATAAAATATACCACTAGTGTCCGGCTAAACCGGGTAAGTTTTCAGTAAGAGCCAGTATTGGCGCGGCTTAGCGGCCGATTTTATTTGGTGCCGACTTGAATACAAATTCTTCATTTTTGGGTAATTTCCTAGGGGTTAGCCTCTGGGGGATTTCTCATGTATGTCG